>NZ_KV808290.1:0-68117 GCF_001812205.1 Rothia sp. HMSC069C10 | reverse complement strand
CCCGCCCTCGCTTCGCTTCGGGCACCCTGAGGGCGCTTCCGGAAAATACGCTCGCCCCCGCTCCGCGTCCCCGATGTCACGACGGAGGACACCATCCCTCCGCCTCGTAGGTAAAACACTCGACCCCGGTTCAGTAAGGGCAGGGCTTGGGTGCGCGATACCGGTATAACGAACTGGAGGGGGAGGGGGCTGTCACCTTCTCAATCTTTTGCTGGCTCCGCCGGACAGGTGAGCTGAAATTGTGCCCGCGCCGCACCTTCCGAAAGCGACATCAGGGTGCCCGCCCGGGCGCTCTCCGCAGCGAAGCAAGGAAGAGCGGAGCGTCCGGGCGTGGCGGGTTCCCCTGCAGGAGCGAAGGAAGGGAGCGGCGCGAGATGCCCAAAGGCTCCCATGCCGCACTCCAACCAGGGATTTATGTTAAAGCTGAGGTTCAGGGTATTCTTTTCCTCGGCGCTGATTTTCTTTCCACGGCAAGCAAATCGAGGCTCGCCTGGATTCAAATATCGCCGCACCGCAAACACATCACCCCACCTGAATAAAGGGCATACCATGTCTACTTCCCTGACCCGCCGCAAGCTCGTCGCTGGCGCAGCCTGGGCGGCACCGGTCGTCGCAGCCTCGGCAACCATCCCCTCCTACGCGGCATCCGTCGCCGCCACCAACGACTGCATCCTGGCGGCCAACCCGGCATACAGCATCTCCGGCACCGACGAAGGCGCCAAGACCGTGCAGAGCTTCGCCGTGCCCAACAACGTCTACAAGCTTCGTTTTGAGCTGGTCGGCGGCGCGGGTGGTACCAACAACCGCATGACCCAGGCGGGCTCCGGCGCGAAGGTCACCGGCATCATCCCCGTAACCCCCGGCTCCACCGTGCAGATTATCGCCGCGGCAGGTGGCATTGGTAACGGCTCCCTCACCCCCACCGCCGGTGGTGAAGGCTACGGCAACGGCGGCTCCGTACCCGCCTACACCATCCCCGCCACCATCACCGCGCAGGTCGACGCCAAGTACGCGGACCCGGCAAACTCCAAGACCCAGGCGTACGCTGCATCCGGCGGCGGCTCCTCCGCACTGCTCATCGACGGCGTCGTCGTAGCTGTAGCAGGCGGCGGTGGCGGCGCGGGCATGACCACCTCCGGCGTGTCCTACGCAGACCCCTGGTACTCCAACTTCAACGGCCAGATCGACGCCGGTGTGGCGTCCCTCGGCTCGGACGCATCCCCGCAGTTCGACGCGGCGGGTAGCGCCTCCGCGGCGGCAGGTTCCAACGGCACCTCCGGCTACGAAGTCTACAACGCTGAACGCTCTAAAGTCCTGACTTATAACTCCGGTTTCGGTGGCGCAGCGGGCGTTGGCGGTGCCGGTGGCGCGGCGGGCACCCTGCCGGCAAGCGGCCCCATCATTGGCTTTGAAACCACCAACAACCAGGTGCTGTTCAGCCAGTTTGTTGCCGGTAACGCGGGCACGAGTGGCTTCGCGGGCAACGGCGGCGATGGTGCGGGCGCGTACTCCTACCAGCTGGATGAGAACCCCGCCAGCGTGCACGAGAAGGGCACCTACGAGGACCGCAGCTGGGACCTGGACGTCTACAACGACGAGGGCGCGTACGCGCAGAACTTCAACGGCTACCAGTCCGTGGTGTCCGGCGGTGGCGGCGCAGGCTACGGTGGTGGCGGTTCCGGTGCGGCACAGTCTGTCTCCTCGATTGTGCTGACCCAGAAGTGGCTGAACAGCCCGACCGGCGTGCGTCAGGGCATCGGCTACACGATGCAGGGCGGCGCCGGTGGCGCGGGCGGCTCGTACATTGCACCGTCCGTGACTGATGGCTCCATCGTTTCGGCTGAGAACGCGCCGCAGTGGATGCGCGAGCGCGGTAACGGTTCGGTGACGGTAACTTTCTGCGAGGCGGCTGCCTAACCGTCCTGGTTGCTCTTGCCAATTCGCGGGTGGAGGCAGCTATGCCTTCCGGAAGCGACATCAGGGTGCCGCCCCGGGCGCTCTCCGCAGCGAAGTGAGGAAGAGCGGAGCGTCCGGGTGCGGCGGGTGCCCCTGCAGGAGCGGAGGAAGTGCATGGCTTGCCGACCCACCGGGTGAAGAAAACCATAGAGATAGAAGAGTCCCCCACACGAGGTAATCGTGCGGGGGACTCTTTGCTGTTCACAGTGCAAGCTGAGCCGGGAACCTAGCGCGGAAAGGCGGTGTCGTCCGTAGCGACATCAGGGTGCCCGAGCTCTGCGAGGGCGGGTGCCCCTGTAGGAGCGAGGACGAACACCGCCATCCGCGCAAGCCGCAGACAACCCGCAAGCTCAAAATCTAACGCTTGATAGCGTCCAGCGCCTCACGCTGAGCCTTCGCAATGCGCTTCTCAGAGACCGTGTAGGCGGTACCAAGCTCCTGGGCGAAGAAGCTGACGCGCAGCTCCTCAATCATCCAGTTCACGCGGCGGAGTGCATCTGGCACGATGGTGCCTGCCGGTAGCGACTTGACCGCGTTATCGTAGGAGTCTTCCAGGTCCTGCACGGTGAGCATGAGCTGGTTGTCGCGGTGCAGGTTCGGGCCGAGCTTCGTCAGGCGCACCTGGGCGGCCTTGAGGTAGCGCGGGATGTGAACCAGCTGGTCGTAGCCGGTTTTCGCCACGAATCCGGGGTAGACGAGGTTCTCCATCTGTGCCTTCACGTCGGAGACGGCGTGCATGGTCGTCAGCGAGGTTGCCTTCTTGATGGCCTTCTTCAGCGCGGTGGCTTCGGAGAGGATTTCGGCGACGAGCTTGGTGACGTCGAAGACCGTCTCGATGAGTTCGGCACGCACGTGCTCGTAGAGTTCGCTGTATTCGGTGTGAGTGAAGATGGGGGTGTGCGGCACGAGGTGGTCGAGTGCCGCGACGGTGCAGTCGCGGATGAGTTCGTCGATGGAGCCGTACGGGTTCTGCGTGAAGACGATTTTCTCCTTGTGGGAGAGGTGTTCGCTCACGTAGCGTACGGGCGAGGGCACCTGCAGTTGGAGCAGGCGGATGATGCCGCGGCGCTGTGCGTGGAGCTGTTCGGCTTCGGTGGGGAAGATTCGCAGGCCTACGCTGGTTTCTTCGTCAACGAGGGCGGGGTAGCCGTTGACTGCCTGGGTGGCGATGATGCGCTGTACCTTGCGGGGGATTTCTCCGTTGGGGAAGAGGTCGGCGGGGAATTCGGTGAGGCCGCTGATTTCGCGTACCTGCGATCCGTGCATATCGGCTACCTGAGCGGTGCCGGCCTGAGCGTTCTTCGCGCTCTTCTTGGCAGAAGCCGCGGAGCTACCCGAGCCGCCCTGCGCGAGCGCCACCATTTTTGCCATGGTGTCGTCGGATGCGCCGAGGGAGTCGGCGAGGGCGCCGCGAATCTCCTTGTGGAGCTGCTGCTGCAGGGCGCGCAGGTCTTTGCCTTCGCCCAGGATTTTGTTGCGTGCGTTGCGCACCTGGAATCCCATTTTCAGGTGTTCGGGCACGGCGTCCCAGTTGAAGGCTTCGGGCTCGACAACGACGCCGCGCAGGCGGCGTAGTACGAGTGCCAGGGAGGGGATGAGCTCGTCGGTGGCGGGGGAGTAGTCCTCCTCGAGGGCGGCGCAGGCGGCGCGTGCTACGTCGGGTGCGGGCACGAAGTTGCGTCGAATCGCCTTGGGGAGCGATTTGATGAGCGCGGTGACGAGTTCGTGGCGCAGGCCGGGGATCTGCCAGCGGAACGGTTCGGGGCTCAGCTGGTTGAGGAACAGGATGGGCACCTGGACTGCTACGCCGTCGCGCTTGGCGGCGTCGGTGCGGGCGCCTCCGATGCCGGCGGTGGGGGCGTATTCGTAGCGCAGGTCGAGGGTCAGTTCGCCGCTGTCGGTGCGCTGCACCCACTGGCGGGGGAACTGGGAGTCGTCGTAGTCGGCGGCTTCCTCGTTGATGAGCTTTTCGGGGTTGAAGTCCAGGTAGTTGTCGTCTTCGAGACGTGCCTGCTTCCACCACTTGTCGAAGGCGCGCACGTCGGTCACGTGGGCGGGGATGCGTGCGTCGTAGAAGGCAAAGAGTACGGAGTCGTCTACTCGCAGGTCGCGGCGGCGTAGGCGTGCTTCGAGTTCTTCGACCTCAGCGAGGGCGCGCTGGTTGCGCAGGTAGAACTTGTGCTGGGTGTGCCATTGGCCTTCGACGAGGGCGGACTGGATGAACAGTTCGCGGGCTGCGGCGGTGTCCACGCGGGCGTACTGTACGGGGCGGTCGGCGTAGATGGTCAGGCCGAAGAGGGTGCCCTTGGCGTAGGCGACTGCCGCGCCGGAGCTGAGGGACCAGTGCGGTTCGGAGTATTGCACGCTGATGAGGTGCTTGCCGATTTCTTCGATCCACTGCGGGTCGATGGAGGCGTTGGTGCGCGCCCACAGGCGGGAGGTTTCGACGAGTTCGGCGGAGAGCACCCAGTCGGGGCTCTTTTTGAACAGGCCGGAGCCGGGGAAGATTGCGAACTTGGTGCCGCGTGCGCCGAGGTATTCGCGGGGGCCGCGGTTGCGTCCCTTGGAGTCCTTTTCGCGTTCTTCCTTGACGCCTACGTGCGAGAGCAGGCCGGAGAGCAGGCTCTTGTGGATGTCGATTTCGTGGGCGGAGGCGTTGATGTCCCTGCCGCCGCTGGCGTGAATATTGGCGGTGCGTCCCATTTCGCGTAGCTGGGCGAAGAGGTCCTGCCATTCGCGGATGCGCAGGTAGTTGATGTATTCGCGGTGGCACATTTTGCGTAGCTGCGAGGAGGACAGCGCCGCCTGCTGCTCGTTGATGTAGTCCCAGAGCAGCAGGAAGGAGGAGAAGTCGGAGGTGTCGTCGACGAAGCGGGCGTGCATGGCGTCTGCTTCGGCGCGCACGTCGGCGGGGCGTTCGCGCGGGTCCTGGATGGTCAGGGCGGCGGCGAGCACCATCATTTCCTTGGCGCAGTTGCGGCGGCCACCCTCGATAATCATGCGGGCCAGGCGCGGGTCCACGGGGAATGCCGCCATGGCTCGGCCGATGGCGGTGAGGGTTGCGCTATTGCCGCGGCCTTTGCGGGGCTGTCGTGGGCGTTCGGTAAGCGCGCCAAGTTCGCGCAGCAGGTTCACGCCGTCGTTGATGGCGCGAGATGCGGGCGGCTGCACGAACGGGAAGCGGGAGATGTCACCGGGTTCGCGGACCACGCCG
The DNA here is from genome assembly GCF_001812205.1 of Rothia sp. HMSC069C10. NCBI lineage: Bacteria > Bacillati > Actinomycetota > Actinomycetes > Micrococcales > Micrococcaceae > Rothia > Rothia sp. HMSC069C10. The sequence continues at coordinate 62,947 of NZ_KV808290.1, read as the reverse complement.
ATTGCGATCATCTGCAGGATGACGGCTGCGAGGTTGGTGCGCAGAATTTCGGGGTCGGTGAACTCGGGGCGTGAGTTGAAGTCTTCCTCAGAGTAGAGGCGGATTGCGACGCCGTCGCTGACTCGACCGCATCGACCGGAACGCTGGTTGGCGCTTGCCTGCGAGATGCGTTCGATGGGCAGGCGCTGCACCTTGGTGCGTGCCGAGTAGCGGGAGATGCGTGCGGTGCCGGTGTCGATGACGTACTTGATGCCGGGCACGGTTAGCGAGGTTTCGGCAACGTTCGTGGCGAGCACGATGCGCGGGCGCGATCCGGGGGAGAACACGCGGTGCTGTTCGGCGAGCGAGAGGCGCGCGTACAGGGGCAGCACTTCGTAGTTCAGGCGCGGCGACTTGAGGACCATCGCCTCGATGGCGTCCTTGGCGTCGCGGATTTCGCGTTCGCCGGAGAAGAAGATGAGGATGTCGCCGGGCGCTTCTTTGGAGAGTTCCTTAATGGCGTCGAGGATGCCATCGGTGGGATCGTGGTCGTCTTCGATTTCGTCGTCGCTGAGGTAGTCTTCCTCGTCGAGCGGGCGGTAGCGGATTTCCACGGGGTAGGTTCGGCCGGACACCTCAATGATGGGCGGCGCGTCGTCGGGCAGGATCGCCTCGGCGATTTCGCGTTCTTCGGCGTTGAGGTTTTCGTCGACGATGCCCTTGCCCGGCACGTAGCTGGGGGAGAAGTGGCGTGCGAAACGCTCCGGGTCGATGGTCGCGGAGGTGATGATGACCTTCAAATCGGGGCGCTGCGGCAGGATGCGCTTGAGGTAGCCGAGGATGAAGTCAATGTTCAGGCTGCGTTCGTGCGCCTCGTCAATGATGAGGGTGGAGTAGCGGCGCAGCAGCTTGTCGTTCTGGATTTCGGCGAGCAGAATGCCGTCGGTCATGAGCTTGATAGCGCTGTGTTCGCCTACTTCAGAGGTGAATCGAACCTGGTAGCCGACGGTTTCGCCGATTTTCTGGCCGAGTTCTTCGGCGATGCGTTCGGCGACGGAGCGTGCGGCGAGTCGGCGCGGCTGGGTGTGGCCGATGAGACCCTTCTCTCCCAGGCCCAGGTCGAGGCACATTTTGGGGATCTGGGTGGTTTTACCGGAACCGGTTTCACCCGCGATGATGACAACCTGGTTGTCGCGGATCGCGTTCATGATGTCTTCGCGGCGTTCGCTGACGGGCAGCTCTTCGGGGTAGGTGATGACCTCGGGGATGAAGGGCTCGTAGCGGCGCGGTGCCGGGCGGTTCTGCTGGCTGCTCTTGTTGTCGCCCTGCTGGTTGCCCTGCTTGCGGGCGCGGTTGGTGCCGCCTCCGCGTCGGTTGGAGCGGGAGGCGTTGGAGTTGCCTTCGGAGGTGCCGCGGGAGGAGTTCTTGCGGTCTGCGTTATTCTTCTGGGCGCTGTTCTTCTGTGCATCCTTCTTCGGGGCGCCGTTTTTTACCGCGTTGTTCTCAGTAGTTTTATCTGCGGTTTTTTCGCCGGTCTTTTCGGAGGATCGTACCTTTGCCGCGTGGATTGCGGCAGCCATGCTCGCCATGGTGGGGGCGGTGCGGGGGGCCTTAGAAGTATCTGCGTGTTTCTTCGTGGATTTCTGCTCAGACATATCCTATCCAGTGTACTCGCCTTGCCCGCGGTGGGCTTGGGGTGTGCTTTGTTTGTCATATTTGGGTTTGTTCGCTGGAACCTCGGGGTGGGCGGCGGTGGAATACTGACCCTGAACGAGCAGTTAAGATACAATAAACGACATTAAATGCTATCTAAAGAGTTAATAATTATTCATTTGAATTTTATGCACCGTAGATGCGAATTAACTGCGCTTCTTAACTTTCTTTCGATAGTTTCGTTCAACTGCTACAGTGGTGAATAACACAGTAACGAAGGAGTGACTATGCCATCACCAAAGACGTACCCGGCAACACGTGTTGCAGTGTTGGATTGCTGCGAAGACGGACAGTACGAAGAAATTCACCACCGCTGCGAAGAGCTCTTCCAAGCCCTCGTTCACGCGAGTCTGCGCACCCACTTCGACCGCCTCAGCGCCGAAGAAACCCTCTACCTGGTCACCGGCGACGGCGAGCGCGTACAGATTTCCCCCGAAATGTACGGACCCCTCACCTCCGTAGCGCGCGCATTCGCCGACCGCAAGGATGTCTGCGTGGTTCGCCAGGACCGCCTCATGACCACGCAGGAGGCGGCAGACTACCTGGGCGTATCCCGCCCGACCGTTGTTCGCCTGCTGGAGCGCGGAGATATTCCGTTCGAGCGCATTAACACGCACCGTCGCGTTGCTTTTGATGACCTCGAGCGTTACCGCCTTGAGCACGAATACGTGAACCGCCGCGTTCGCTAACCTGTCGAACCGCTCAGGTTACACGCCGCGGTTGAACTAAACAGTACGGTTGAAGAACTGCAGCATCTGCTGAACAATATCGGGGCTATAACAGCGCGAATCCCCGTGTTCGGCATCCGGAACCAGCACCAAATCGGTAGGCACCTGCCGCGTGCGCAGCGCCTGATACACCCGCACCGATTGCTGGTACGGCACACACGAATCACTAATACCGTGCACAAGCATCAGGGCAGTGGCACCGCCGCTCGCACCCTGTGCAGAGGCACTTTCGACCTTATTCACTCGTTTCTGGGGGCGTACCGCATCAATAGGATGCGCACGCTCCCAGTTCTTTTGGGCGCGCTCGATGCAGATACCCGGAACCGCCCGCTCACCCTTGGAAGCGTCGATAGCCGACAGATCTGAGGGTACCGGGTGGGTACTTCCCAACAGCCGCCATTCGGCGCCGTCATCCTCGGGGTGGTCGAGAGCATAGCCAGCCAGGGGACGGTCGGTGAAGATGGTCCTCAAATCGCTGACCCCGTAAAACGAAACCGCCGCCGCCACCTGCGAACTATGGGACGGGTAGGCGCTCGCCGCCCTGCCTTCAAAGTATTCGTCGTGCTCGGGTGCGCTCGCAGGATCCCCACCGCTACCGTCACCGGCGGCGGAATCTCCCGTATGCGCAACCATCATGCTCAGATGCCCGCCGGCGCTTCCGCCCGCTACCGCAATGCGCTGCGGGTCAATACCGAATTCGTGCGCGTTGGCGCGGAAGAAACGCACCGCCTCCTTCACATCGTGTAGGGCACCCGGGAAGAGTGCCTGATGCGAATACCGGTAGTTGATGGACGCGACCGCCCAGCCTGCCTGCTGAAAAGCGGCGCGCATGAGCGCCTGGGTATTGGGCTGCTCCCCGCCAGGGGTGCGCAGGATAGTGTCGCGTAGGGCCTGGTTGGTGCCGAAGCGCCAGGCGCCACCGTGAACCCACACCAGCAGCGGCGCGGGGGAAGAAGCCTCGACAGTTGAAGCTTCGGCAGTTGAAGAATCGGCAGCGGCGGGGAAGAAATCGTAGGCGAACGCCTCGCGAGTTACCGGTGACTGCGCGCCGTAGTCGGGTAGTGAGTGGGCATCGTAAAAGCCCGCCTCGCGGTAAAAACCGGAGCAGTACTCGGTGCCCTCAACCTTCGGCGCGCCCTCAGTGGTCAGTGCACCCTCTACATTCGGCGTGCCCTCAGTATTCAATGCGCCCTCAACCTTCGGCGCGCTCTCAGAAATCTGCATGAATCAGCACCTCGTTAGGGAACCAGTACGATCTTGCCGCGGGTGCGACCCGTCGCCACCAGTGTGTGAGCCTGCGCAGCCTGCGAAAAATCAAGCACCTGATCCACGTGCACCTTCAACAGGCCCAAGGACATGAGGCGGGCAATCTCCTGCATCTGCGCGCGGTCCGGGTGAACCGTCAGCCACTGCGCCTCGAAGCCGCGCTCACGCGCAACATCCAGCGGGTCGGGGCTGGTCAGCGTGACAATGCGGCCGCCGGGAACCAGCACCTCCAGCGAATCGAGGAAGGTCTGCTGACCGGTGGAATTGAGCACCACATCCATGGTCTGACCCAGTACGGTACGGAAATCCTCGGTGCGGTAATCAATAGGCTGGGCACCCAGCGAGCGCACAAACTCGTGGTTCGCCGCGGAGGCGGTCGCAAAAACCTGAGCGCCAGCCTGCGCCGCCAGCTGAACGGCGAGGTGACCGACGCCTCCGGCACCGGCGTGAATGAGTACGCGCTCGCCTTCCTTCAACCGCGCCACTTCGAAGAGCGCCTGGTATGCGGTCAGTGCCGCCAGGGGAGCGCCACCCAATTGCGCGCAGGGAACATCGGCGGGCACCTTCACCAGCTGATGCGCCGGGGCGAGAACATACTCGGCGTACGCACCGGCGGGGGAGGGAAAAGAAACAAGACCAAATACGCCGTCGCCCACCTTGAAACCCGTGTAGTCGCCGGCGGTAGCAACCACCGTGCCGGCAACATCCCAGCCGGGAACGAAGGGCTTGTACGACGGATCTGCCAGCTGAGCGGCGGGACCCAGACCCTTGCGGGTGGTCAGATTAATCGGGTTGACACCGGCGGCAACCGTCTTGATGAGCACGTGACCGCGCACCGGCGAGGGGATAGGTACGTTTGCTTCGTGCAGAACGCTTTCGTCGCCCCATTCGGTGAGCTGAATCTGGCGCATGGTGGTCATCGGGTTACCTCCGCTGTTGTGGCTTGAAGCCGTGCTGATGTGACGGGTGTGCGCGTTTTCCCATTCTCTCAAGGCTGTTAGCGTTGCCACAACAGGTAGGCGGGTAGTGTCCACCCTCTGAGGTTGAAGCCTGAGGTTGAAGTCTGAGGTTGAAGAGGGAGGTGGCGGGAACGGTCGCCCGGCGCAGGCTTTATGCACAACAGGGTGAGCGGCTCAATAAAGTTGAGTTGTTAAATAAAAAGGAGCCGATACCCGAACAATACGCCTCGGATATCGGCTCCCGTGTTCCCTCTCGAATAAGAACATCGTGCCCCTGAAAGGATTCGAACCTTCGACCCCCAGTACCGGAAACTGGTGCTCTAATCCGCTGAGCTACAGAGGCAACCCACCTATGGTATCAGATAAGCACTAGATAAAGGGTCAGGTACCTGCCAAGGCTTGCTAGAATAGTTTGTTATGACTCCTGAAGAACTCTCCGAAGCCATTGCGCTTGCCCTTGAAGAAACCATTTCCTCCGGCCAGCTGACCCTCGTGGAGGGCGCTGAACTGCCCGCCGTCCGAGTGGAGCGCCCCAAGTCCCGCGAACACGGCGACTGGGCAACCAACGTCGCTCTGCAGCTCGCCAAGAAGGTGGGCAAGAACCCGCGTGAGGCAGCAGCTCTTCTGGCAGAGAAGATTGGTGCCATCCCCGGTGTCGCATCCGTAGATATTGCTGGCCCCGGCTTCCTGAACATCACCCTGGACGCCGCAGCCGCTGGTGAGCTTGCCGCCACCATCGTTGAGGCTGGCGAAGCATACGGCCGCAGCGACAAGTTCGCCGGTAAGACCATTAACCTTGAGTTCGTCTCCGCGAACCCCACCGGCCCCATCCACCTGGGTGGTACCCGCTGGGCTGCCGTCGGTGATGCGCTCGCCCGCGTCCTTGAGGCTGAGGGTGCTAACGTCGTGCGTGAATACTACTTCAACGACCACGGCACCCAGATTGACCGTTTCGTGCGCTCTCTGATTGCCGCTGCCCGCGGCGAGGAGACCCCCGAGGACGGCTACGCTGGAGCGTACATTGTTGACATTAAGGACCAGATTCTGGCTCAGCGCCCCGACGCGCTTGAGGCTGAGAACCCCGAAGAGATTTTCCGCGAAATCGGTACTCACCTGATGTTCGATCAGATCAAGGAGTCCCTGGCGGCATTCGGCACCCACTTCGACGTGTTCTTCCACGAGAACTCCGTGTTCGAAGGCGGCAAGGTGGACGCCCTGCTCGACACCATGCGTGAGAACGGTCAGCTCTTCGAGGCTGACGGCGCATGGTGGATGCGCACCACCGACTACGGCGACGACAAGGACCGCGTGGTCATTAAGTCTGACGGCAACCACGCCTACGTGGCGGGCGATATCGCCTACTACCAGGACAAGATGACCCGCGCAGTAAACCCCGCCGACGTGGCGATTTACATGCTCGGTGCTGACCACAACGGCTACGTGGGCCGTCTGAAGGCTATCGCCCAGATTCTTGGCTACCGCGCCGACCAGATTGAGGTCATGATCGGTCAGCTGGTGAACCTGGTCAAGGACGGCAAGCCCGTCCGCATGTCCAAGCGTGCCGGCACCGTGGTCACCCTCGAGGACCTGGTCGAGGCTGTGGGCGTTGACGCGGCTCGCTACGAGCTGACCCGCTACTCGGTGGACACCCCCATCGACATTGACCTGGGCCTGCTGACTTCCAAGAGCAACGAGAACCCGGTCTACTACGTGCAGTACGCTCACGCACGTACCGCCGCTGTGGCACGTAACGCCGCGGAGGCTGGCGTGAAGGTTGAGGACGGCGTGGACACCTCCCTGCTCGACTCGGCTGCTGACGGCGAGCTGCTGGCTGTACTCGGCCAGTTCCCCGCTGCTGTGCGTGATGCCGCGAAGTTCTACGAGCCGCACCGCGTGAACCGCTACCTGGAGCAGCTCGCTTCGGCGTACCACAGCTGGTACGGTGTCTCCCGCGTCACCCCCAAGGCGGATGAAGAGGTCACCGACCTGCACCGTACCCGCCTGCTGCTGAACAACGCGGCACAGCAGGTGCTGGCTAACGGCCTGAACCTGCTGGGTGTGAGCGCACCCGAGCGCATGTAATACTCTCGTTTCAACCCCCGACCCGGTGCTACCGGGGCGGGGGTTGAGCGTATGCCGGCAAGATAGCTAAGAAAGAGATACGATGAGCGAAGCCCGCGCCCTCTACGCCCCCGAATGGCTCACCTACCCCGAGCGCCCCGAGGCCCTGTCCCGCACGATCTGGACGGATTCCTTTACCCGCAATAATCAGGGCGAGCTCTGCATTGATGGCGTGACCGTCAGCGACCTGGTTGCTGAGCACGAAACCCCGCAGTACGTCTTCTCCGAGACGACCTTCCGCGCCCGCGCCCGCGCCTACCGCACCGCTTTTGAGCAGGCTTTCGCCGCGCACGGTGCGAAGGTGAGCGTTTACTACGCCGGTAAGTCGTTCCTGTCCACTGCCGTGGCGCGCTGGGCGACCGAGGAAGGCCTGTGCCTGGATACCGCCTCCGGTGGTGAGTTGGCGTTGGCTCTGCGCGCACAGGTGCCCGGTGCGAACATCGCCCTGCACGGTAATAACAAGTCGGAGGCTGAGCTTGCCCGCGCGATCCGTAACGGCCTGGGCCGTGTGGTGGCTGACTCGGTGGATGAGCTCAAGCTCATTGAGTGCGTGTACGCCGAGCTTGCCGCCGAGCGTGTGGCTGAGGGCGAGGAGCCTTACGCCCCGGTTCCGGTGCTGATTCGCATCACCCCCGGCGTGCATGCCTCGACCCACGAGTCCATTGCGACCGCGCACGAGGATCAGAAGTTCGGCATGTCCCTGCAGCCCGGCACCGCCGCGCTTGCTGGTCTGGATGAAGAGGAGCTGGAATACTGGGGCGTTGAGTCTACCGATTCTTACGCGGCTCTGGCTGCCGCGATTCTGAACGCGACCGATTCCCTGGATTTCCGCGGTATTCACTGCCATATTGGTTCGCAGATTTTTGAGGCGGAGGGCTTTGAGCAGGCGGCTACTACCGCCCTGGAGTTCATGAACCGCCTCAACCGTGACCTGGGCGTGACCCTGCCGGAGCTGGATTTGGGTGGTGGCTACGGCATCGGCTACACCGAGGCGGATCACCCCCGCTCGATTACCGAGGTGACCGAGTCGATTGCCGCTTCCGTTGCGGCGACCTGTGAGCGCCTGGGCATGGCGATTCCGCACATGTCGTTCGAGCCGGGCCGTTCTATTTCTGGTCCTTCGGGTGCGACCCTGTACACGGTGGGCACCATTAAGAACGTGAGCATTGAGGATGAGAACGGCGAGATTCGTGTGCGCCGCTACGTTTCGGTGGATGGCGGTATGAGCGATAACGCCCGCCCGGTGCTGTACGAATCGGATTATTCGGTGACTCTGGCTAATCGTGCCCCGGTGGGGGAGCAGGTGCTCTCTCGCGTGGTGGGTAAGCACTGCGAGTCTGGCGATGTGGTGGTTCGTTACTGCTACCTGCCTGCTGACCTGCAGGCTGGCGATATTCTGGCGGTTCCGGCGACCGGCGCGTACTGCTATGTGCTGGGTTCGAACTATAACTTCTTGACTCGCCCGCCGGTGATTGCGACCGCGCAGGGTCAGCCTTCTCGTGTGATGATTCGCCGTCAGTGCGAGGAGGATATGCTGGCGCTGGATATGGGTTCGGATATCTAAGAACCCTGTCTGACATCATGAAAAACCGTGAAGTTCCCGTCTCTGCCATGGACGCCGTGAGGTGGCGGTTGCGGGCGGGGTCTTCACGGTTTTGTGCGTTCAAAACATGACAGACGATAAGGTTCACCTCATAACTGTGAGGGATACCTCATCTCAGAGAGTAAAAGTCGCACCTTGAGGCTGCTGAGCCGTCGCCGCCTCTTGATAAAGTGGTTGTTGGGTGCGTGCTCTGCGCCGCATCCGTGCCTTAGCCCGAAGAGATACCGGGGCGAACCCGGAACAGACCGTAGAAAGAGACTATCGTGGCTGAAAAGATCAAAGTAGCACTGCTTGGTGCCGGTAATGTCGGTTCCCAGGCTGCTCGCATCCTGGTAGAGGATAACGCTGTCCTTGAAAAGCGCATTGGCGCGCCCGTGGAGTTGATCGGTATTGCTGTGCGCGATACTAATGCATCCCGCCACTGGAATGCGGACCCCTCGCTGTACACCACCGATGCTGACGCTCTCATCGATGCAGCGGATGTGGTCATCGAGCTGACCGGCGGTATTGAGCCGGCTCGCACTCGCATTCTGCGTGCTCTGAAGGCGGGTAAGTCCGTGGTCTCCGGCAACAAGGCGCTGCTGGCTAAGCACGGCGTGGAACTGCAGGCTGCCGCTGATGAGTCCGGTGCTCAGCTCTCTTACGAGGCTGCTGTTGCGGGTGCTATCCCGATTCTGCGCCCCCTGCGTGACTCCCTGGCTGGTGACCGTGTGACCCGCGTTCTGGGCATCATGAACGGCACCACCAATTACATTCTTGACCAGATGGACACCACCGGCGCATCCTTCTCGGACGCGCTGGCTGAGGCTCAGAAGCTCGGCTACGCGGAGGCTGACCCGACCGCTGACGTTGAGGGCCACGACGCCGCGTCGAAGGCTGCGATTGTTGCTTCTTTGGCGTTCCACTCGACGTTCACTATTGATGACGTGCACACCGAGGGCATTACTTCCATCACCGCTGATGATGTTGCTGCCGCGGATGCTGATGGTTACGTCATCAAGCTGCTGGCTATTTGTGAGCGTGAGGGTGAGAACGGCGCGAACATTCGCGTGAACCCGACCCTGATTCCTCGTCAGCACCCGCTGGCGGGCGTGCACGGTGCGTTCAACGCTGTGTTCGTTGAGGCGGAGAACGCTGGCGAGCTGATGTTCTACGGTCCCGGTGCGGGTGGCGCTCCGACTGCTTCGGCTGTTCTGGGTGACTTCGTGTCCCTGGCTCGTCGTCTGGTGCTGGGTGGTCCCGGTGTTCCGGAGACTTCCCACGCTCAGCTGCACGCAACCGGTCTGGATAACGTGGTGTCTCGCTACTCGGTGGGTGTTTTGGTGGAGGATCGCCTGGGCGTTCTGGCGAATATTACCCGCATCCTGACTGAGCACGGCATTTCTGTTGATTCTCTGCGCCAGTCCGCCCCGAAGGAGGGTGTGGCTCAGATTCGTATGGTCACCCACTCTGCGAAGGACGCAGATTTGCGCCGTGCGATTGCTGTGATTGACGCTCTGGACACTGTGCGTGAGGTGAACTCGGTCATCCGCGTGGAGTCCGAGAAGCACTAGGCACTGAGAAGCACTAGGCGCTTAGCGCTAACTGATGTGCGGCACGCGCCGCTCACTAAACGTGCGATGCTCGCGTGTAGAAGCATCGCTCACGAACGAACCCGCGTACCCGCTACCGCGCCGGACCTACGGGAGGTCCGGCGGGCGGGGCGCCAAGATTGAAGGAGAAGCCAATGGCACACGTGTGGCAGGGCGTTATCAATGAGTACCGTGACCGTCTGCCCTTCGCAGACGATGTGAAGGCTGTGACCCTGGGCGAGGGCGGTACCCCGCTGATTCACGCGCCGGCACTGTCTGCTGAGACCGGTAACACCGTTTACCTGAAGTTTGAGGGTATGAACCCGACCGGTTCGTTCAAGGACCGCGGTATGACCAGCGCGATGACCGCCGCTAAGCGTGACGGTGCGAAGGCTGTTGTGTGTGCTTCGACCGGTAACACTTCTGCGTCGGCTGCTGCGTACGCTCTGCAGGCTGGTATGCGCTGTGCAGTGCTGGTTCCGGACGGCAAGATTTCTATGGGTAAGCTGTCTCAGGCTATTGCTCACGGTGCTGACATCATTCAGATTGACGGCAACTTCGATAACTGCCTGGAGATTGCTCGCAAGCTCAGCGAGAACTACCCGGTGTTCCTGGTGAACTCGGTGAACCCTTACCGTATTGAGGGTCAGAAGACCGGTTCGTTCGAGGTTGTTGACACCCTGGGTGACGCTCCCGATTACCACCTGCTGCCGGTGGGCAACGCGGGTAACATTACCGCGTACTGGAAGGGCTACAAGGAGTACTCGGAGCCTTACACCAACCGTGACGGTAAGGTTCTGGAGCCGGTTGCGACCAAGCGTCCGATCATGTGGGGCTTCCAGGCTGCTGGTGCTGCTCCGATTGTTGCTGGCCACCCGATTGAGGCTCCTGAGACCATTGCAACCGCTATCCGTATCGGTAACCCCGCGTCGTGGGAGAAGGCTGAGGCTGCTCGTGACGAGTCCGGCGGCGTGATTGAGGCTGTCACCGATGAGGAGATTCTGGAGGCGCACCGCTGGCTGTCTGCCCGCGAGGGTGTCTTCGTGGAGCCGGCTTCGGCTGCTGGCGTTGCGGGTCTGCTGAAGAAGCACCGTGCCGGTGAAGCTCCCGAGGGTAAGACCATCGTCATCACCGTGACCGGTCACGGTCTGAAGGACCCGCAGTGGGCTCTTGAGGCTGTTAACGGTGTGAAGGTTGAGCCGACTAAGGCTCCCTTCGACGTGGTTGCTGTGGCAGATATTCTTGATTTGAACTAGTCTGTTCATACTACGATGTGCACTCCGTCCCGTGTTTGCGGGGCGGGGTGCACCTGCATGACAGCCCCTTTTTGTATCTTTCACCTATTCACTCATTACGTCACCGATCGCGAGGTTCTTCTCATGTCTTCCCTGCATATTTCTGATATTCCGGTGGGCGCGTCCGTTAAGGTTCGCGTTCCCGCTACGAGCGCTAACCTGGGTCCCGGCTATGACAGCATGGGTTTGGGTCTTGGCTTCTATGATGAGCTGGTTGTTGAGCGTATTGAATCCGGCCTGGAGTTTGAGCTCAGCGGTGAGGGTAGCGCGGATGTTCCTCGCGATGAGAGCCACCTGGTTTTGCAGGCGATGAAGGCTGGTTTTGCGGCGGCTGGTTTGGATGAGCTGCCGCCGGTGAAGCTGATTGCCGATAATAAGATTCCGCATTCTCGCGGTATGGGTTCTTCGGCGTCGGCTATTGTGGCGGGTGTGGCTGCGGCGAGCGGTCTGCTGCCGGAAGAGTACCGTCTGAGCCGTGAGCAGATGCTGCAGGTCGCCTCCGATATGGAGGGCCACCCGGATAACGTGGCTCCGGCGATTTACGGCAACCTGTCGGTGTCCTGGGGTGAGATGGGCAACTGGAAGACCTTGATTATTCCGGTGCATCCTGATGTTCACCCTGTGGTGGCTGTGCCCGATTATGAGGTGTCGACGAAGCTTGCTCGTTCGCTGATTCCTGAGGAGATGCCCCACGTTGAGGCGGTGGCGAACTCCGCTCGTGCGGCGTTGCTGGTGCGCACTCTCTCTGATGCTCCCGAGTACCTGATGGATGCGACCGTGGATTACCTGCATCAGGGGTACCGCGTGACCGCGATGGAGCCGTCCGCTGTGCTGGTTGCGTACCTGCGCAGTCAGGGTTTTGCTGCGGTGATTTCTGGCGCTGGCCCTACTGTTTTGACCTTTGCGCACGGTGACGAGCAGGTGCGACAGGTTCAGGAGGCGATTGCCGAGTTTGAGGCGACTCACCCCGGTAGCGCTATTGCGGATCGCCGCTTGAACTGGAGGGTTCTTCCCCTTGAAATTGACACTGAAGGTGTTATAGTTACTCAGTAGGACGTTATTAGTTCGTCCTATGTTGAGGTTCGCCCGTCGTTCAATGTAGACCGTCGATACTATCCTTCGTAACGTACTTCCGTTTCCCCTGATGCCTCAGATGCTTTGTGTATCTGGGCGGGAGCCGGCAGAGTTCGGGGGAGTGCCTTTGGAGTTCACGTCTTTCTTTATTTCTGACGCATAGGGGAAGACTTTTCTGGAGGTTCGGTTTCGCGGCGGGTGCCCTTTCAAAGTGACCAATCCATCCTCTTCATCTCGCGTAGATGGTTTGTATAGATGATGGTTTGGGCTTACCCACATTTGTGATAGAGCGCCTTATCTTCCGTGTGTGCTCGCTGTGTCTGAATCAGCGGGTACGGTAAGAGACGCGAACCGCCTCCAGCGCGGTTCGAGGGAGTCGAAGGTGCAGACTGCTGTTTTCTTTCGGCAGTGTCTAAACCTTTGACCGCGCTATAGCGCCCGCCCGATCTTTATTCTGAAGATTTTCAGGGCTTATAACCAAAGGAATTGTAGTTGGCAAAGAATATTGTTGTCACCGATGAGTACGGTACGGAAGCTGCCGCACCGGAACTTGCAAACTTGAAGGTCGCGCAGCTGCGTGTCCTCGCCCAGCAGCTTGGTATCCGCGGCTACCTGAAGTTGAAGAAAGCTGAGTTGGTTCAGGCTCTTGAGGAGCATCAGCGTGGTGGCGCCGTAGCCGCTCCTGCTGCACCCAAGTCTGAAAAGCCTACGTCTGAAGCACCCGCTGAAGCTGCTGAATCTGCCCAGGATCCCGCTGCTGAGAAGGCTGAAGAATCTAAGCCTCGCCGTACTCGCCGCACTCGCGCCCAGAAGGACGCCGAGGCGAAGGCTGAGAAAACCGAAAACACTGAGGCTGCTGAAGCCCCCGCTGAGGGCGTTGAGAAGGCTGAAAAGTCTGAGAAGCGTACCCGCTCCTCTCGTTACGAGACTCCCGCTCAGAAGCGTGCGCGCGCTCGCCGTGCCGCTGAGGGTGAGGACGCATCGGCTGAGATGAACGAGAAGGCGGAGAAGCGTACCCGCCGCACCCGTAAGGACGAGAATCCCGCTGAGCTTCCTCCGCTGGATGTGCGCGCTGAGCTGGCCGCTGAGCGTATTGGCGAGCGTTCGGAGCAGATTGACCTGCCCGGTAACTCTGCTGAGCTGAAGGCTGCTACCGCTGACGGCACCGCGAGCCTGGACAGCCTGAACGCTGCCCTGGATATGACTTTTGGTACCCCCGACGGTGAGAAGAGCTCGAAGCGTACCCGCACTCGTGAGCGTCGCCGCGATCAGGATGGTGAGCGTACCGAGCGCCGCACTAAGCGTGACCGTCAGGCTGAGCGTGCAGAGCGCAGCACTGAGCGTAGTGAACGTGCCGAGCGTAAGGCTGCTGAGCGTGCCGAGCGCACCGAGCGCACCGAGCGCACCGAGCGCACCGAGCGTACTGAGCGCCGTTCCAAGCGTGACCGTCAGGCTGAGCGTGCTGAGAAGCAGGCTCGCCGCCGCGAGGAGAACGAGCCTCGCCTGAGCGAAGACGATGTGCTGGCACCGATTTCGGGTGTTCTGGACATTCTCGATAACTACGCTTTCGTGCGTACCACCGGCTACCTGCCCGGCACTAATGACGTGTACGTCTCCCTGGCTCAGGTGAAGAAGTACAACCTGCGTAAGGGTGACCACGTGCTCGGCGCGATTCGCGTGCCGCGCGAGGGCGAGTCGAATAACCGTCAGCGTTTCAACGCGCTGGTTCAGGTTGAGGCGATTAACGGTCAGAGCGTTGAGGAAGCAGCGAACCGCCGCGTCTTCTCGAAGCTGACTCCGCTGTACCCCAAGGAGCGTCTGCGTCTGGAGACCACCCCGAAGAAGCTGGGCACCCGCGTGGTGGACCTGGTGTCCCCGATTGGTAAGGGCCAGCGTGGTCTGATTGTGTCCCCGCCGAAGGCGGGTAAGACCCTCATGCTGCAGTCCATTGCGAACGCGATTACCGTGAACAACCCGGACGTGTACCTGATGATGGTCCTGGTGGATGAGCGTCCTGAAGAAGTGACCGATATGCAGCGCACCGTTAAGGGCGAGGTTATTGCCTCGACCTTCGACCGCCCGGCTGAGGATCACACCACTGTGGCTGAGCTGGCTATTGAGCGCGCAAAGCGTATGGTGGAGCTCGGCTACGATGTGGTCGTGCTGCTGGACTCCATGACCCGCCTGGGCCGCGCATACAACCTGGCGGCTCCCGCATCCGGTCGTATCCTGTCCGGTGGTGTAGATTCTGCCGCGCTGTACCCGCCGAAGAAGTTCTTCGGTGCTGCCCGCAATATTGAAGAGGGCGGCTCGCTGACTATCCTGGCTACCGCCCTGGTTGAGACCGGCTCGAAGATGGACGAAGTGATCTTCGAAGAGTTCAAGGGCACCGGTAACATGGAGCTGCGCCTGTCCCGTCAGCTGGCGGATAAGCGTATCTTCCCGGCGGTTGATATTAACGCTTCTGGTACTCGCCGCGAGGAGAACCTGCTCTCCCCGGATGAGGTCAAGATTATGTGGGGTCTGCGCCGTGCCCTGGCGGGTATGGAGCCCGAGCAGGCTCTGGGTGTTCTGACCAACCAGCTGCGTAAGACTGAAAGCAACGTGGAGTTCCTTCTGACGGTTCAGAAGAACGGTCTGCGTCTGGTCGACTAAGGCTCGTATCTCACGCGCCCCACCTCCTCATGTGGGTGGGGCGCGTGAGCCGTTCGTTTTGTGCATCCCCGTTGTGAGGGGTGTGAGATGTCTAGTGCCTGCCCGTGCGGCGTAAAGTGCGGGAGATGGAAGAGAGAACAGAATGTTTGAATCTATTCAGGTTCTGCTGGATGAGCACGCTGACCTGCAGAATCAGCTGGCGGACCCCGCCGTGCAGGCGAACCAGGGTAAGGCACGCCGTGTGGGCCGCCGTTACGCGGAGCTGACCGGTATTGTGACTGCGTACAACAAGTACACTTCGCTGAAGGATGACCTTGAGGCTGCTCGCGAGATGGCTGATGAGGATCCGGACTTCGCGGCGGAGATTCCCGGCCTGGAGGAGGAGCTGGAGGTTGCTCAGGAGAAGCTGCGCCGCCTGCTGATTCCGCGTGACCCGGATGATGGCCGTAACGTCATTCTTGAGGTGAAGGCTGGTGCTGGTGGCGACGAGGCGGCTCTGTTCGCTGGTGACCTGCTGCGCATGTACATGCGTTATGCCGAGAACAAGGGCTGGAAGACTGAGATTATTTCTTCGACCAGCACCGATGTTGGCGGTTACAAGGACGCACAGATCGCTATTAAGGGTTCCTCGAATGAGCCTGCTGAGGGCGTGTGGGCGCACCTGAAGTACGAGGGCGGCGTGCACCGCGTGCAGCGCGTTCCGGCGACCGAGTCTCAGGGCCGTATCCACACCTCCGCTGCTGGTGTTCTGGTGTTCCCTGAGGTGGATGAGCCCGAGGAAATCGAGATTAACCAGAACGACCTGAAGATTGACGTGTACCGTTCTTCGGGCCCCGGTGGTCAGTCGGTGAACACCACCGACTCGGCGGTGCGTATTACCCACCTGCCCACCGGTATTGTCGTGGCGATGCAGAATGAGAAGTCTCAGCTGCAGAACCGTGAAGCTGCAATGCGCGTGCTGCGTGCGCGACTGTTGGCTCACCAGCAGGAGCAGATTGACGCTGAGAACGCGGCGCACCGTGCTTCGCAGGTGCGTACTATGGACCGTTCGGAGCGTATCCGTACCTACAATTTCCCAGAGAACCGCATTGCGGATCACCGTACCGGCTACAAGGCGTACAACCTGGATGCTGTACTGAATGGTGACCTGGAGCCTGTGGTTCAGTCCGCTATTGAGATGGATGAGGCGCACCGCCTCGCTCAGGTGGGCCAGGAACAGAAGTAGTTCTGTGCAGAAGTAGGTTCTGTATATAGGCTCTTGCCGATTCGCTGAATCGACGTGAGATGTTGGTGAGGGGCTCGCCGCTACGGCGGTGGAGCCCCTTAGCCATATGCTGTGACAGGTTTTGAGCTGTTGAGAGAGCGTAAGGAGAGCTCATGAAGGTGAATGTGCACGACCCGCGCGGGGAAGAACTCGCGCAGGTACTCACGCGCGCCACTGCGGCACTGGCGCAGGTGCCCAGCCCCCGCGTGGACGCCGAGCTCCTCGCCGCGCACCTGCTCTACGGCGGCTCACGCTCACGCCTACAGCACGCGGCGCTCATGGGGGAACGGCTCACCCCTGAACAAATCGCAGAGTACGAGGCGCTGGTCGCCCGCCGCTCCTGCCGCGAACCGCTGCAGCACATCACCGGCTCCGCTCCCTTCTACCGCCTAGAACTGGCAGTCGGACCGGGCGTGTTTGTACCCCGCCCCGAGACCGAGCTAC
Organism: Rothia sp. HMSC069C10; assembly: GCF_001812205.1. Classification (NCBI taxonomy): domain Bacteria; kingdom Bacillati; phylum Actinomycetota; class Actinomycetes; order Micrococcales; family Micrococcaceae; genus Rothia; species Rothia sp. HMSC069C10. The sequence continues at coordinate 46,275 of NZ_KV808290.1, read as the reverse complement.
TCGTCGAAGAAGCCCTCAAGGTGCTGGCACCCCGCACCGAATCGGCAACCGGTCAGCTGCGCATCGTCGACCTGTGCACCGGCTCCGGGGCTATCGCCGCGGCAATCAAGAGCGAACTGCCGAACGCCCAGGTGTTCGCGGTGGAACTCTCCGAAGACGCCATCCCCTACACCCGCAAGAACCTGGGGCCGCTCGGCGTGCACCTGGTTCAGGGGGACGCCCTCACCGCCCTGCCCGAGCTCGCCGGAACCTTCGACGCGGTGCTCTCGAACCCTCCGTACATTCCGCCGGCGAACGTGCCCGCCGACCCGGAAGCCGCCCTGCACGACCCGGACATGGCACTGTACGGCGGGGGAGAGGACGGCATGCAGATTCCCTCCGCGATTGCCGCCCGCGCCTTCGAGCTTCTTACCCCCGGCGGCCTGTTCATCATGGAGCACGACGACACCCAGGAAGAGGCCGTCGCCGAGCTGTTGGCGCGTGTTGGCTTCGAGGGCTGCTACCCGGTGCGTGACCTGAATAATCGTCCGCGTCATAGCGTCGGTTATAAACCGCGCCCACTAGAGCCTTTAGACTAGTAGATGCACCACCTAGCCCGTGCCGGGCTGCGTGAAGGCAACGCGTCCGCCTCCTCAGCCAGCTCAAAGCCCGCGAAATATGGTGAACCCCCGGAAGAGCGCTTCCACATGGCGCGTTGTGGGTGCCGGTGTCTCGCCGCATCCAGAAAAACATGAGAGAATAAGACCCGTGACTGCAAAGCTGTACCCCGTAACGACTGAAACTGAGACCCGCGAGGCCATCGAAGCTGCCCGCGAGGCGCTGAAGGCGCACGACACGATTGTGATGCCCACCGATACCGTCTACGGTATTGCCGCCGATGCTTTCTCGCATCAGGGCGTTGCCAAGCTGCTGGCAGATAAGGGCCGCGACCGCACCATGCCGCCGCCCGTGCTGATCTTTGATCTTGCTGCGCTCGCTGGCGTGGTCGACGACGTTCCGGACGATATTTACGATCTGGGTGGTCGCTTCTGGCCCGGCGCGCTGACTATCATTCTTCACGCGTACCCGTCGCTGAGCTGGGATTTGGGTGAGACCCGCGGTACTGTTGCCGTGCGTGTTCCCGATGACGAGTTCGCCCTGAAGCTGCTGACTGAGCACGGTCCGCTGGCGGTTTCGAGCGCGAACAAGACCGGTCAGGAAGCCGCACTGGACGCACAGACCGCCATGGATTCTCTGGGCGAGGACGTTGCTGTGGTGATTGACGGTGGCGCTCGTCCTAAGCCGCTTGAGTCTGAGCCGAATGAGGACGGCGTGGTTGTGGTGACTGAGCGTGACCCGGCACCGTCCACGATTCTGGATTGCACTTCCTTCCCCTACGTGGTGGTTCGTGAGGGCGCAATTTCGGTGGAGGAGCTGCGCGAGGTCGTTCCGACCATTCTGACTCGTGCGGAGGCTGACGAGCAGGCGGCTCGTAAGGTTGAGGAAGCTGAGGCTGCTTCTTCCGCGTCGTCTGAGTCGACTCCTTCTGAGCGTGCTCTGGATGAGCAGGCTGACCTGGATGAAGCGTACGAGCAGTGGGACAGCACCCACACTGTGAGCGGTGAGCCTGCTCGTCGCGCTTCGGCACCGGTGGCCGGTTCTGTCGCTGCGTCCCTGCTGGGCGCTACTTCGGCTCTGTCTTCTGCTTTCAGCACTGGCGTGGACCAGGAGCGTTCGCGCGGCTACCGTGACAACACTCCGAAGCCGGTTCGTGCGGATGAGCCGCAGACTCACCCAGTTCCTGCTGATACTGCTCGCGCGCTGGTCTTTGGCGCGTCGAAGATTGAGACTGCCTCTAAGGATGAGGCTAAGTCGGCAGAAGCTAAGACTGAGGCTACCAAGACTGAAGCTGAGGCAAAGGTTGAGTCTGAGGCAAAGACCGAGCAGAAGGACGCCCCGGAGGATCACCTCTAAACCTCTGCGAGTTATAAAGCTCGGAGCATAAAAACGTATAGGGAACCCCCGATATATCGTTCAGATATATCGGGGGTTCCCTTTCGTTATGAGTCCTACAGGTTATGCGCTCCTGGGCTGCGTGCCTCAGGTTGTGCGCTGCTAGGGGCGCACGTACGCTACCTAGTTCTTGTCGAAGCGGCGGTCCTTCTTCTTACCCAGCGCGGTGTGGGCGTTGCGCAGTACTTCACGCACGCGCGGGGTGGGCAGAAGGTTGTTGTCACGTGCCCAGGAGTCGTCGATGCCCTGGCCGAACCACATGACCTCGACCTTACGCACGGATCCTGCGAACTTGTCATTCATCAGCTCGGAGACGGTGTAGCCCGCCTTGACGGCTGCGCGGCAGAGCCACTCGGGCAGGCGGTGCGGGTGGCGGCGACCAGCGTCCATGGATGCGGAGGCAACGGTTGCGCCTTCCCAGGGCTGCAGCACGATGGTGGGTAGCTCGCCGGGGAAGGTGCCGAGCATGACCACGAATTCTGCGAGGGCGTGCACGCTGGAAACCGGGGACTTGCCGGTGCCTGCACCCGCAACGGATGCGAAGGGGGAGGAGGCCATCTTGGCGAAGAGTTCGGTGGTGCGTCGGCCGCGGCCCTGCACGCTGGTTGCGCGAAGGATGCACAGTTCGGGTGCGCAGTCGGGGTGCTCTTCGAGGAAGTAGTCCTGCAGGTCGAGCAGCGCTTCTTCGCCGAGTGCTTTGGAGAAGGAGTAGGCGCTGAACGGGTTGGTCTCTTCGGAATCATCCAGTACGAGGCGCGGGCCCTGTACCGCTGCGGAGGAGAGGTGGATGACGCGGCGTACGCCGGTTCGCTGTGCGGCGATGGCAATTACGGCGGGAAGCAGGGCGTTTGCACCGACGAGCGGAGGTAGATCCTGCATATTGGGCGCTGCGAGGCCCGCTGCGTTGACGACGACCTGCGCGCCGGCGAAGGCTTCTGCGAGGGAGTCGATGATGCCTTCAAGCTGGTCTGCCTCGTCGATGATGCTATCTACGTCGAGGGCGCGGGTTGCGAGTCGAGGTGCCTCGATGGGATCAACGCTGATACCTTCTGCGTTTAGACGCGCGACGATGGAGGAACCAACGAAGCCGCTGGCGCCAATGACTTTCCACTTGGATTCGGACATCTCTTTTACCTCTCACGAGCCCGCGTACATTGCGGGGAAAAATGGGGTCATTTCAACTTTCCCATATCTGAACAGTTTATGGGGAATTTGTGGGTTTTTATTCGGTCTCTGGTCGTTTTTTCGCACGGGGTGCACAGCGCAAACACAGGCTGTGAAGCTGATAGCTTGATGGATACCCAAAACTGGGTGTGCGGGTACGTCCGCTATGCGGATAAATCAACTGAATTCGGTTGTTTATTTGTCATAAAGTGCGTCTTTTGAGGTGATGGTTCACTCTCTAGTGGAGACCGCAGGTAGAATATTTTCTTTGAGTGATATATCCACACGGTTGAATACCGCGGGCGCGAGAAACACCATAAGCGCCCAGCTCGGTATGGGTATATCGCGTACCGGCTGATTCAGGCGCATCGCGCCGCGGAGGGAGAACTTATGGCAGAAAAGTACAGCGACGTGACCGCTTTTGCCCAGCCTTCTTCCGATCAGTCTTCTTCTCACGATTCTTCGAGCGAGTATCCCCGCACGGTAGCTGTGGTGGTGACCTATAACCGTGAGGACCTGCTACCGAAGACCCTCGCTGGTATCGCTTCTGGTGAGCGTGTGCCTGCGGCGGTGGTGATCGTTGATAACGCCTCCACGGACGGTACTGCCGAGTATCTGCGCACCCTGGACTATGAGCTGCCGGTGGAATGCATCCGCCTGGAGAGCAATATGGGCGGTGCTGGCGGTTTCGCGGTGGGTATTGATCGCGCCCTGGAACGCCATAACCCGGATTTGGTGTGGGTTATGGATGATGACACCGAGCCGACCGAGAACACCCTGTCGGAAGCGGTTGCCGCCTGGCTGAACTATTCGCCGGTGCCTTCGCAGCGCCCCGCGGTGGTGGCGTCCCGTGTGGTGTGGACGAACGGTGAGGACCACCCGATGAACACCCCGCGCACCATGTTTGCGGCGGGGGAGCAGCGTCATGCTCGTGCGCAGGCTGTGGGTGCCCGCCCGATTCGTAGCGCCTCGTTCGTGTCGATTCTGATGGATGCGCAGGCGATTCGCCGCAACGGTGGCCTGCCGATTGCTGAGTTCTTCATCTGGAATGACGACTTCGAGTTTTCGACCCGTCTGATTCATCACCGCGACGGCATTGCGGTGCCGTCCTCTGTGGCTAAGCACCACACGAAGACTTTTGGTACGACGAACGCTGACCCGGGTCCGCGTTTCTATAACGATGTGCGTAATAAGCTGTGGGTCTTTACCCGTTCGCGTACCCTGAACCCGCTGGAGAAGTTGCTCTATGGTGGCTCATCGGCGCGCCTGTGGATTTCTACTGTTCTGCGTACTGATGACCGCCGCACCTACCTGGGATATTTCCTGAATGGTGTGCGTGATGGTTTGCGTGCGCCTCGCCCGAATGCTCAGGTGCTTGAGGGTATTTACCCGTTGACTTTCCCGGGCCGCTACGGCGTGCCGGCTACTGTTAGCGCCGTTGACTCTGAGAAGGCGCGCGGTTGCGTGAGCTCTGTACCCGATTTTTCGGTGCTGATGAGCGTGTACGCGAAGGAGAACCCCTCCTATCTGGATCAGGCGTTGGAGTCGAATCTGCTGAACCAGACGGTGCGTCCTTCCGAGCTGGTTTTGGTGAAGGATGGTCCGCTGACCCCCGAGCTGGATGCCGTGGTGGACCGCTGGGTTCAACGCGCCGAGAATCTGGATTGCCCGCCGATTCAGGTGGTGGATCTGGATCAGAATGTTGGTTTGGCGGAGGCGCTGAACGCCGGTCTGCAGGCGTGTTTGTATGAGCTGGTTGCTCGTGCTGATTCTGATGACCTGTCTGAGCCGACTCGTTTTGCGCGTCTGATTCCTGCCCTGGTGCAGGGCGGCTACACGGTGCTGGGCTCTGCCATGCTTGAGGTGAATGAGAGCAATACTGCGGTGGAGTCGACCCGCGAGGCGATTGTTGATTCTGCGCGTCTGCTCAGCGCGATGGATTCGCGTAACCCGATTTATCACCCGTCCGTGGCGTTCGTGAAGAGTGCCGTGCAGCAGCTGGGCGGTTACGAGTTCGTGCCCGGCGCTGAGGATTGGTGGCTGTGGATGCGTCTGCGCGATGCCGGCTATCGTCTGGGTAATATCCCTGAGGCTCTGGTGCGTTACCGCGTGGGTGCGGGCGCGTACACGAAGCGCGGGGGAGTGGACGCCTGGTTGCAGGATGTGGCGATTCAGCGTCGACTGTACACCGGTCACGGTATTTCTAAGCTTCAGTGGGCTCAGAATATGGCGGTGCGGAGTGTGTACCGTTTTGTTCCTGAGCAGGCGCGCCGTTCGGCGTTTCGTGCGTTGTCGTCGTTGACGGCTCGTTCTTCTTCTCGTTCTTCTGGCACCGCATCTGAAGGAGGCATGTAGTGGCTCAGTTGAAACCTCACGCTCATGTGGTGATGCAGAAGGCTGCTCAGCGCGGCACGATGGTGACGGAGGGTGACTCTGGCACGATGCTGGTGAACCGCCTGTATGAGCGTAAGCCATGGTGGCTGATTGCGCAGGCGCTGATTGATTCGAGTGCCTGGGTTCTGTCGGTTTTGTTCGCGTACATGCTCCGCTATAGTGTGCTGCTCAGCAACGGCTCGGTGTTCGATATTATTCACCCGGCGTCATTGACGATGACCGCTACTTTGGCTGTGGTGTTGCACCTGGTCGTTGGTTTGGCGGGCGTGAAGATTTATAACGGCGTGTATTCGTACGGTTCGTTTGACGAGTCCTGGCGTGCCGGCGCGGCTGCTTTGAGTGCGGGTGCGGCGTTGACTGCTTTCTCCTTTGTGGATGAGCTGTTGGGTCTGCCGCATATTCCGCATAGTGTGCCTGCGATTGCGGCGGCATTTAGCTTGATTATGATGGCGGGCGCTCGCATGGCGAAGCGTGTGTACACTGAGCGCGGTGCTGTGCGTGAGCTGACGGGCGAGCCAGTGATTGTGTACGGTGCCGGCTTTATTGGCGGCATGGTCATGGATTCGATGCTGCACGATGAGGAGGCGAAGCTTCGCCCGGTTGCGGTCTTCGATGATGACCAGTTGAAGGCTGGTACGAAGTTCCACGGCATTTCGGTGATTACGACTTACCGTGAGCTGGAGCAGGTGATTCGTGAGTCGGGTACCCGTAAGATTCTGGTGACGATTTCGGATATGTCGGAGGATTACTTCGAGTCCTTCTGCAACCGCATGCGTAAGCTTAAGGTTGAGGTTCAGCGTGTTAGTAGCGCGAATGCTCGACTGATGGGTGAGCGTCTGATTACCGCGAGCGATAACGACCTGATGCGCGTGATTCGTGGCGAGATTAACTACGATATTGACCGCGATATTCTGCGTTCATACCTGCACGGTAAGCGCGTGCTGGTCACGGGTGCGGGCGGTTCGATTGGTTCTGAGCTGTGCCGTCAGATTAGCGAGTTTGAGCCGGAGACCCTCATGATGCTTGATCATGATGAGACTCTGCTGATGGAGACGAAGGTTTCGATTACTCACGAGTCGAGCCTGGATGATGACCGCATTATTCTGGCTGATATTCGTGAGGGTGATAATCTGCTGGAGATTTTCCGTGACCGTCGCCCCGAGGTGGTGTTCCACGCTGCGGCTTTGAAGCATGTGTCGGCGCTGGAGGCGTACCCGCAGGAGGCGTGGAAGACGAACTCCTTGGGCACTCTGAACGTGCTGCGTGCCGCGGAGGCGGTGGGCGTGAAGACGTTCGTGAACGTTTCGACCGATAAGGCTGCGGATCCGAAGACTGCGCTGGGTCAGTCCAAGCGTGTGGCGGAGCGTCTGACTGCGTACTTTGGTGAGAAGACCGGCAACACCTACGTGTCGGTTCGTTTTGGCAACGTGTTTGGTTCGCGCGGTTCGATTAAGCCGCTCTTTACGAAGCAGATCCTCTCGGGTGGTCCGATTACCCTGACGGATAAGCGCGCGACCCGTTACTTCATGCTGATTACCGATGCCTGCTTGCTGGTGATGCTTGCCGGTGCGATTGGTCGCCCGGGTGAGGTCATGGTGCTGGATATGGGTCAGCCGGTCAAGATCCTGGACGTTGCGAAGGCGATGCGCCAGGCGTATGAGCGGTATGACGTGGAGATCAAGGAGATTGGTCTTCGCAAGGGTGAGAAGCTGGATGAGGCTCTCTTCGGCGGTACCGAGAAGCTGGTACCTAGTGAGGAGAACCGGTATATTTCCCGGTCGAGTGCTCCGGCGCTTGACCCTGATGAGCTCGATTATGAGCTGTGGATTCAGAACTATCGGGAGCACAGTGGCTATGAGCGTCATGGCCTGGAGCGTGCCCCTGATCCGCGTACTTTGGCGGATGCGCAGACGTTCTAATCTTTAGGGAATGACATCGGATGCTGCACTTGCGTGGCGGGTGCGGTATCCGGTGTTTTCTCTTTCTCGGGTGTAGAACATTTCAGGACGCAGAATATGCAGAACGTATGGAGAGAATCTGTAATGTTTAGTCCCGGGCTACTGAAGAGTTCTATAGAATACGAAGTAAACACACACACACTACGCACACATCGTCCCTTAGCTGCAATTCTGGAGCTTGCGTCCAGGGGAGCGGCGCCAATGCCTTGGAGCTGGTATGACCTCCTTTTCTGAGCTGTTGAGCATTTTTGCTCTTGCTTTTGTTTTGGGTGCCCTTTTGCCGTTTGCGGTGCGCCCGATTTTGCACCGCTACAACATGGTGGATGTTCCTAATGAGCGTTCTTCGCATACTGCTCCGACCTACCGCGGTATGGGTTTGGCGACTGCGGCTGCGACCTTTGTGGCGTTTGTGGCGGCTACCCTGTTCGGCTGGACGTACCGTTCTGCTGAGTCTTTGCAGCTGGCGGTGACGATTGCCGCGGCGATTCTGTGTGCTCTTGCCCTGGGCTGGCTTGAGGATATTCGCGGCGTGAGCATTGTGCGTCGTGCGGGCCTGCAGCTGGTGATTGGCGTACTGGTGAGCGTGAGCTTTGCGACGGTGCAGGGCACGAACATTCTGCTGCTGATTCTGGGCGCGATTTTTGTTGCCGGCTACATTAACGTGGCGAATTTTATGGACGGCATTAACGGTATTTCTGGTGCTCACGGTCTGGTGGCTGGTTTGGCGTATGCGCTGACCGGTTGGATGGTGAACCTTCCGTGGCTGGCTTTGGCTGGTGTGGCTGTTGCCGGTGCTTTTGCGGCGTTCCTGCCGTGGAATGTGCGCCCTGGTAAGAACGTGTTTTTGGGCGATGCGGGTTCTTATGTTTTGGGCGCGGCGCTGGGCACGTTGGCTGTGGGCGCGTGGTTTGCGGATGTTCCGTTCCTGTTGGCTTTTGCTCCGCTGATGACGTATCTGGCGGACGCGGGTACGACTCTGTTCCGTCGTTTTATGGCGGGGGAGCAGTGGTACAAGCCGCACCGTACTCACACTTATCAGCGTCTGACGGATGTTGGTTTCAGCCACCTTGGTTCGACCGCCGTGGTGACCGGTACGACCATTCTGGTGTGGGTGCTGCTGGCGTTTGCCTCTGATTTGTTTGCTTCGGGCGCCGTGCTGGCGGCTGTTGGTGTGGTTCTTGTGGCTCTTGCCGTGCTGGTGGTGTACCTGCGTATGCCGCAGCTCTTTGGCGGTGAGGCACCTACTTCTGCGATTGACCTGTCGAAGCGCTTTGCGGCGGATTCGAAGGGTTCGGCGCCGAAGGCGAAGTCGGCAACTGCAGAGCCTGCTACCGGCTCTTTGACCTCGGCAACTGGTGTTCCTGCGACTCCTGAGAATGTGGAGCCGACCTCGCTGCATCCGGAGCCGATCATGCCGGATTCGGTGAAGGATCGTGCGGGTCAGCCTTCTTCTGCTTCCTCTTCTTCGACGCAGTCTAATCAGAATCGTGGGGAGAAACACTAATGGCTTCTGAGCAGCCTAAATCTCAGGCTCCTGCAGAGCCTCTCTGGAGGCGCGTGGTGGACGTTCTGTGGTATCCGCCGGCGGAGCGCAAGAAGCAGCAGAAACACCGCCGAGAGCGTGCTCAAGCAGGTTTGAAGGCCTCTTCTTTCGAGAGTCAAGAGCTTTCCTGGAAATTTTTGTTCTACAGGGTATCGGCTTACTCTCTGCTGGCTTGGTTGGGCGGTATGATGAGTGCGTACCTGTTTGCGGGCCCCGTGGGCGCGCTAGGAATAACATTGGGCTTTCTGATAATCTATATATGCTTCACTCTGGGCGTATTGGTTATGTTGGTTGCTCCCATTTTCGACTGGGGTGTACCCAAATCGCTGGTGGTGAGCTACCTCGTGAAGATTGCTCTGCTCGGTCTGGTATTGATGTTTGTGCCGTTCCCCGAGAATCTGAGGCACGGTTGGACTCTCGCAGGCGCATGTACCGGCGTGATTCTGTGGATTGTTATTGAAACAGTTAGCATCGCACGACTGAGAATTTTGTACTTCGACACCGACTCGGAAGACCATGGTCGGTAACACGATCGGTGTTTGAAAGGAAAAACGTTTGGCCGAAGAGAAGAAGTGGTGGGACGGAGATAAAAAGCTCCGCACCACCGGAGAATTGGTATCTGACGGAGGTCTCTCCGGTGCAGTCATGTCGATTCTCTATCTGATCATCGGTGTAGCAGTGTGGGGAGGCATCGGTTACCTCGGTGACCTGGTCTTCTCCACCACCTGGCTGGTGTGGGTTGGCGTCTTGATTGGCGCTATTGGAGGTTTGACCCTCGTCTTTACCCACATGACCAGGCAGAATAAAGACCGTTAGGTCATTGAACGCGGACCGCCAGGTCACACATTCATCCATGTAGTTAGCATGTCAGTCGTTTATAGGCAGACATGGGCTCTTGATAGCCACTAGTAGCAAGAAAGGACTTGCTTTGATCGAGAACGGGTTGATCCTCGCGGAAGCCTATGTGCCGCCGACCCCCGAAGACATGCATCTGCCACCCTTCTTCACCATTGGTGATTTCGCTTTCGGTAAGCAGAACGTACTGATTCTGCTGTCCGTGGTGATTATCGCGGTCTTCTTCCTCACCGCAGCACGTAAGCGCGCCATGGTTCCCGGCAAGACTCAGTTCATCGCTGAGTCCGGCTACATGTTTGCTCGTAACTCCCTCGGTAAGGAAACCCTGGGCGTACAGCACTACAAGCCGTTCGTGCCGATTCTGTTCGCCTCCTTCTTCTTCGTTCTGGTGAACAACCTCTACGGTTCGATTCCGTTTGTTCAGTTGCCCACCTTCTCGCACCCCGGTAGCGCCTACGCGCTGGCTGGCGTAGCGTACCTGACCTGGGTTGGCGTTGGTATCAAGCGCAAGGGCCTGGGCGGCTTCTTCAAGGACATCACCATGCCCTCGGGTCTGCCGGTGTGGATTTACCCCATCCTGATCCCGATCGAGTTCTTCTCGAACCTGCTGATTCGTCCCGCAACTCACGCGCTACGTCTCTTCGCGACCATGTTCGGTGGTCACCTGGCGCTGATGGTTGCATCCAGCATGGTGACCTACATGGTTGAGACCCTGGGTGGTATCGGCTACCTGGCTGCTATTGCTCCCGGTGCTCTGGGCCTGTTCCTGTACTTCCTGGAATTCATGATTCAGTGCATCCAGGCTTATGTGTTCGCTCTGCTGCTGGCTGTGTACCTGCAGGGCTCGGTTTCCGAGGGACACTAAACTCTCTAGTTTTTTAGGTTTTCGCGTTCGTCATTGGGCGTGAATAAAGCAACCCACACGTTCACTGTGCGGGCTATTAACTCAAATCAAACTCTGTTCGGTCCGGGTATGTTCCCGGTCGAACACTGTTGAAAGGAAAAATAATGGTTGGTTCCATCACTGCGGTTGGCTACGGTCTGGCAGCTATTGGCGGCGGCATCGGCGTGGGTCTGATCTTCGCGGCATACATGACCAGCGTTGCTCGTCAGCCCGAGTCCCAGAAGACCCTGCAGCCCATGCTGTTCCTGGGCTTCGCACTGGTCGAGGCGCTGGCAATTCTGGGCCTGGTTCTCGTCTTCATCAAGTAACCGGCTCTGCCACATCCTAAACGACCCATCCCATAGAACAGGATTCCCTCCATGATTTATCTGGCAAGCGAAGGGGGAGCGGAGGCAACTTCGAACCCCCTGATTCCCGACGTCGGGGAAATTGTCATTACCCTCATCGGATTCCTGATCCTCTACTACATCGTTGCTAAGTACGTTGTCCCGGCGTTCGAGAAGATCTACCAGGACCGTAAGGAAGCAATCGAAGGTGGCCTTGCCAAGGCCGAGAAGGCACAGGCAGAGGCTGCAGCGGCTCGCGATGAGTACACCCAGCAGCTCGAAAGCGCTCGACTGGAGGCTCAGAAGATTCGTGAAGAGGCACGCGCAGAGGGCGAGGCAATCATTGCCGATGCTCGCGAGCGTGCAACCGCTGAGGCTCAGCGCATTAGCGATAATGCAGCAAAGGCTATCGAGGCAGAGCGTGCGGCAGCAGCAGTGTCCCTCCGTTCCGAGGTTGGCACTCTTGCTACGACCCTTGCCGGCAAGATTGTGGGCGAAGCCCTCAACGATGATGAGCGATCGGCCCGTGTGGTAGATCGTTTTCTTGCTGACCTTGAAACCGAGAAGCAGAACGCAGGTGCGGCTCGGTAATGGCAGGAGTATCTACTGAATCACTGAGCAAGGTGGAAGAGGTGCTGGAAGCTCACGCTTCCCTGCAGCCCCTGAACCTGGCGAGCGAGCTTTTCGCTGTGGTTGATGTTCTCGACCACAACGGCACCCTGCGCCGTGCTGTCACCGATTCTTCGCGTGATGCAGCAGCACGTCAGGGTATCGCTAACACCGTCTTCGGCGGCAAGATCTCTTCTCAGGCTATGGCTGTGCTCACCAGTGCGGTGGCTCAGCGCTGGTCTGATGATGCTGATCTGGCGAACGCCCTGGAACGTGCAGCAGTGCTCGCCGTGACCGCATCGGCTCAGTCTCGCGGTGGCGTGGATGCCCTGGACGAGGTGCTCAACGAACTACTCACCTTTGTGCGTACCGTTGATTCCAACGCTCAGGCGCAGGAAGCGCTGTCCGACCATCAGGCAAGCAAAGAAGCAAAGAAGAAGCTCGCCGTGGCGCTCGGTGGCCCCGCCACCACCGCCGAAGGTGTGCTTCTGCTCGAACGAGTTGGCTCCAACCCCCGCGGCCGTCACGCTGCACGGGTAGCCGATGAGTTCGCAGAAATCATCGTCACGCGACAGAACCGTTACATTGCGCGAGTAACTAGCGCGATTGCGCTGTCGCAGGCACAGCTTGAACGTCTCGGTCGCGCGCTCAACGCCGTGTACGGCCGTGAGCTGAAGCTCGACGTTTCGGTGGACCCCGCCGTTCTGGGCGGTCTGCGTGTTCAGGTGGGCGACGAGGTGATCGACGGTACCGTCGAGACCCGCATGTCCGACCTGACTCGTTCCATCGGCTAGCGGCTCAAGCTAGCGACGCTGAACCGTTCGTCGCAACGGTGATTTAGAAGATACCTCGGGTAGCGGGTGCGTGGCTGATGCCTCCTTCGCAGAAGCGGCGGCATTGCCCGCCCGTTCAACCCGAATTGCAAGTTTCGGTTGGTTCCGTTGACGGAACGCAACCACAATGAGAGAGCAGGGACACAAGATGGCCGAACTGACCATCAATGCCGAAGATGTCCGTAATGCGCTGAACGAGTTTGCAGCGTCTTACGAACCCGGCAATGCAGAACGTGTTGAGGTGGGTCGAGTTGTATCGGCCTCCGACGGTATCGCTCGTGTCGAGGGCCTTCCCTCGGTTATGGCGAATGAGCTGCTTCGTTTCGAAGACGGCACCCTCGGCCTCGCACAGAACCTGGATACCCGCAATATTGGTGTGATTGTCCTGGGTGACTTCACCGGTATTGAAGAGGGCCAGGTCGTACACCGCACCGGTGAGGTCCTCTCGGTGCCCGTTGGCGACGCGTACCTCGGTCGCGTTGTTGACCCCCTCGGTAACCCGATCGATGACCTGGGCCCCATTGAGTCCGAAGGTCGCCGTGCACTGGAGCTGCAGGCTCCCGGCGTGACCCAGCGTAAGTCGGTTCACGAGCCGCTGCAGACCGGTCTGAAGGCAATCGACTCGATGATTCCGATCGGTCGCGGTCAGCGTCAGCTGATCATTGGTGACCGCCAGACCGGTAAGACCGCTATCGCGATCGACACCATTCTGAACCAGAAGGACAACTGGGCTTCCGGTGACCCCGAGAAGCAGGTTCGATGCATCTACGTGGCTGTTGGCCAGAAGGCATCCACCATTGCAGCTGTCCGCCACACCCTTGAGACTCGCGGCGCGCTGGAGTACACCACCATCGTGGCATCTCCCGCATCTGACGCAGCAGGCTTCAAGTACCTGGCACCCTACACCGGTTCGGCTATCGGCCAGCACTGGATGTACGGTGGCAAGCACGTCCTCATCATCTTCGACGACCTGTCGAAGCAGGCAGAAGCATACCGCGCTGTGTCCCTGCTGCTGCGCCGCCCTCCGGGACGTGAAGCATACCCCGGTGACGTCTTCTACCTGCACTCCCGCCTGCTGGAGCGTTGCGCTAAGCTCTCTGACGACCTGGGCGCAGGCTCGATGACCGGCTTCCCGATCATTGAGACCAAGGCAAACGACGTTTCCGCCTTCATTCCGACCAACGTCATCTCCATTACTGACGGCCAGATCTTCCTGCAGTCCGACCTGTTCAACGCTAACCAGCGTCCGGCAGTCGACGTCGGTATCTCCGTCTCCCGTGTTGGTGGTGCCGCACAGACCAAGGCTATGAAGAAGGTCTCCGGTACCCTGAAGCTGGAGCTGGCACAGTACCGTGCAATGGAAGCGTTCGCAATGTTCGCATCCGACCTGGACGACGCTACCAAGGCACAGCTGACCCGCGGTTCTCGCCTGACCGAGCTGCTGCGTCAGCCGCAGTACACCCCGTACGCAGTTGAAGAGCAGGTTGTCTCCATTTGGGCTGGTACCTCCGGTCACCTCGACGACATCGAGATTTCCGACGTGCTGCGCTTCGAGGCAGGATTCATCGAGTACCTGCGTCACAAGACCTCGGTACTGACCGATATCGCTTCCTCCGGCAAGCTTGAGGATGACACCGTTGCAGCTCTGAAGTCCGCAGTTGCTGACTTCAAGCAGGGTTTCAAGTCTGAGGGCAGCAGCCACCTCGTCGACGCAGGTCACGAGGAGCACAAGGCAGCTCGCGATAGCGACATCACTCAGGAAACCATCGGTTAGCGATTAGTCCTCGCCTTCTCCCCGCCTCAGCTATGAGGCTGGGGCGGGGCAGAAAGCAAGGAGAAAGGAAGCTCTATGGGAGCCCAGATTAGGGTTTACCGACAGAAGATTGCTTCGACGTCGTCTATGAAGAAGATCTTCAAGGCGATGGAGATGATCGCGACCTCCCGCATTAACAAGGCTCGTAACGCTGCTCAGGCAGCCGGACCTTACGCGAACGCTCTGACCCGCGTGGTGACTGCGGTTGCGACTCAGCACGGTATTAAGCACCCGCTGATTCACAAGCCGAACGAGTCCGAAGCCTACGAACACCGCCGCTCCGCAATCCTGGTTGTTACCAGTGACCGCGGTCTGGCAGGTTCGTACTCCTCCGCTATCCTGCGTCGTACCGAATCTCTGATTGAGAGGCTGCGCTCTAACGGCCAGGAGGTACAGCTGTACCTGGTTGGTCGTAAGGCAAAGGCTTACTTCGAGTTCCGTGAGCGCCCCTACGCCCGTGCGTGGGAGGGCCACACCGATGCACCTCGCGTCGAAACCGCCGTCGAGATTCGTGACGCGCTGCTCGAAGCCTACGACCTGCCCTTCGAAGAGGGCGGCGTGGACGAACTGCACATCGTATACACCGAGTTCAAGTCGATGGTTGTTCAGGAACCCAAGATTCTGCGCCTGCTGCCCATCCACGTGGGTGACGCAAAGGCTATGGGCGAGGAAATCGTTCCCGACCAGGAACTGACCAAGGCTGAGTACGAGCAGGCGGCATCCTTCGAGTTCGAGCCCTCCGCTGAGGAAGTGCTCAACGCGCTGTTGCCGCGCTACATTGCATCGCGTATCTTCTCCTGCCTCCTGCAGGCAGCAGCAAGTGAGCTGGCATCCCGCCAGCGCGCAATGAAGACCGCAGGTGACAACGCTGAGACGCTGATTACCAAGTACACCCGTTTGATGAACAACGCACGTCAGGCGGAAATTACTCAGGAGCTCTCCGAAATCGTGGGCGGCGCAGACGCCCTCGGCTCCTAGTATTGGTACGCCAACGAAGCCATCAACTGTCCAAACTTTCTAAGTAAGTGAGAAATATGACTGCCACCTACAACGAATCGGTCTCCGCACCGACTCAGGGCGCAACGGGTCGTATTGCCCGCGTCATCGGCCCCGTGGTCGATGTCGAGTTCCCCGCCGGTCAGGTCCCCGAGATTTACAACGCTCTGACCACCGAGCTGACCCTCGACGGTCGCACCCGCACCATCACCTTCGAGACCGCACAGCACCTGGGCGACTCGATCGTTCGCGCTATTTCCCTGCAGCAGACTGACGGCCTGGTCCGCGGTCAGGCTGTAGTCGACACCGGCGCACCGATCTCCGTCCCCGTTGGTGACGGCGTGAAGGGCCACATCTTTAACGTTCTCGGTGACGCACTCGACGTGCCGAACTCCGAGATCAAGGCTGACACCTACTGGCCGATCCACCGTGCCGCTCCCGGCTTCGCAGAGCTGGAAGGCTCCACCGAAATGCTGGAGACCGGTATTAAGTCCATCGACCTTCTGACCCCCTACATCAAGGGCGGTAAGATTGGTCTGTTCGGTGGTGCAGGCGTGGGTAAGACCGTGCTGATCCAGGAAATGATTACCCGTGTGGCTCGTAACTTCGGTGGTACCTCCGTGTTCACCGGTGTTGGCGAGCGTACCCGTGAGGGTAACGACCTGTGGGTCGAAATGGAAGAAGCAGGCGTTCTGAAGGACACCGCTCTTGTATTCGGCCAGATGGATGAGCCCCCGGGAACCCGTCTGCGCGTGGCACTGACCGGTCTGACCATGGCGGAGTACTTCCGCGATGTTCAGAACCAGGACGTGCTGCTGTTCATCGACAACATCTTCCGTTTCACTCAGGCAGGTTCTGAGGTTTCCACCCTGCTGGGCCGCATGCCCTCCGCAGTGGGTTACCAGCCGAACCTGGCGGACGAAATGGGTCTGCTGCAGGAGCGTATTACCTCCACCCGCGGTCACTCCATCACCTCCATGCAGGCAATTTACGTGCCTGCGGATGACTACACCGACCCGGCGCCGGCAACCACCTTCGCGCACCTGGATGCGACCACCGAGCTCTCTCGTGAAATCGCATCGCGCGGTCTGTACCCGGCAATTGACCCGCTGTCCTCCACCTCCCGAATTCTGGACGCACAGTACATCGGTCAGGAGCACTACGACACCGCAATTCGCGTGAAGGCTATTCTGCAGGAAAACAAGGAACTGCAGGACATCATCGCGATTCTGGGTGTGGACGAGCTCTCCGAGGAGCAGAAGATTGTCGTGGCACGTGCACGTCGTATCGAGCAGTTCCTCTCCCAGAACACCTACACTGCAAAGCAGTTCACCGGTGTCGAGGGTTCGACCGTTCCGCTGAAGGACACCATCGAGTCCTTCCAGATGATCTGCAACGGCGATGTCGACCACATCCCCGAGCAGGCGTTCTACAACATTGGTGGTATGGACGACGTTATGCGCCGCTACGAGGAAATCAAGGCACAGACTGGAGCTAAGTAATCATGGCTCTGAAAGTTGAAGTTGTTTCCCGCGAACGCGTCGTGTGGACTGGCGAAGCGAAGTACGTTCGTGCACGCTCCGTCAGCGGTGACCTCGGCATCCTGCCGGGCATGATCCCCACCTGCACGCTGCTGGCACAGGACGGCGAGCTGCTCATTGAACCTGTTGATGGTGAGCCCATTAAGACCATCCTCAACGCAGGTTTCTTGACCGTCTCGAACGATCACGTGACCATCGCTGCAAAGCACGCACAGATTTAAAGTCGGTTCTCTACAGAGGGAATTGACCGCTGTGTACACCTCGCCGGTGTTCCACCCTGAAAGGGGAGGGGCACCGGCGATTGGTGTATCCGGGGGTAGAGCATGGGCCCAGAAAGAGCGCGCGTGCAGAACGACAGCGTGCATAGAAAGATAATGCGCACAGAAAAGGGGCGCCTCCCATGTATCGGGAGGCGCCCCTCAAACTATGTGTAGCCGCCTAGCTAGAGTCGTTTAGAACAGGCGGTCAGCCGAATCGTCCACGCCGCGCATCGCGTCGTAGTCCAGGCTGACGCAGCGGATGCCGCGGTCCTCAGCCAGGGTACGAGCCTGCGGCTTAATCGTCTGCGCCGCAAACACGCCGCGCACCGGAGCTAGCAGCGGGTCACGGTTGAGTAGCTCCAGGTAACGGGTCAGCTGCTCCACACCGTCAATATCGCCCACACGCTTGAGCTCAACCGCCACGGAGACGCCGTGCGCATCCTTCGCCATGATGTCTACCGGACCGATAGCGGTCGGGTACTCGCGGCGCACCAGCGAATAGCCCTCACCGAGAGTGTGGATCTGCTCTGCGAGCAGACGCTGCAGATCAGCCTCCACACCGTCCTTGATGAGGCCGGGATCAACACCCAGGTCGGTGGCGTGCTCGTGCTCAATCTTGTAGATGCGAATCATGAGGCGGTCATCGCTCTTAGCTGCCTGAACGGTCCACAGCTGCTGAACATCGGACTCCAGGTCCTCACGGATGCTCTGCGGAACGTCCTCACGCTCAGCCACCAGCAGGGAGCAGGGAGGGCTCATCCAGTTCAGAGGCTTGTAGGAACCGCCGTCGGAGTGAATGAGGACGGAGCCGTCATTCTTGACCATCAGCAGGCGGGTAGCGCGGGGCAGGTGGGCGCGGAGGCGGCCCTCATAATCTACGGAGCATTCAGCAATGACAATACGCATCCGTCCACTCTAGCAGGTACGAGTGTTTGGCTCTAGCAGGTGAGGGTATGAGCTAGGGAACCTGAGCTTGGTACAGGTCGCGGTACGGGGGCACAGTAGGGAAGTACGGCACAGTAGGGAGGCGCGGCACAGAGCGGGGGAGTACCGCCTCAACATGAGTACCACGCCAGTATGTGGAAGAGCGTAGAGCGAACAGTGGCAGAACCGATAGGTAGAGATAGCTGAGCGGCGCGGTAGAATAGGGCTCATGGCACGTAAGAATCATCCCGGCAGGCGAGTATCCGGCACCACCAGCGATAAGTGGCACCGTCAAGCACCCGCAGGGCGTGATATCAGCAGGATCCTCGATCCTGCGCCCCGATTGGAACGTGACCGATACGGTGACTGGCTGGTGCAATACATTCCCGCCGTCAACGCCCAAAAAACCTACACCTGCCCCGAATGCTATCGCCCGATTCCGCCCAGAACAGCGCATCTGGTGGTGTGGCAAGAAAGCCACACGATGGGCCGTAGCCGCGCTATTGACGAGCGCAGGCACTGGCATCAGCATTGCTGGCGCATCCGCCGCAAATAGGCTGAACACTGCACTTGAGGTGCAGCCCAAGACCATATTCTCGAATCCATTTCTTGAAGGAACGCAATGAGCAATACCGCCGATATTACCCGCGAGCAGGAATTCGATCCCGCCCGCTACGTCTTCAGCACCGCCGCTGAGCCCACCCCCATTAAGGCACGTACTGTGCTTCCGGCACGCCGCGAGAACTTCACCGTCACCACCGCGGATGGCAAGCGCCTTGTCGGTGAACTTGCCCTGCCCGAAGGCGAAGTCAAGGCAACCCTGGTGACCTTCCACCCGTTGCCCACCCACGGCGGCTACATGGACTCGCACGTGTACAAGAAGGCGTCCTTCCGCCTGCCTGCGCTGTCGAACATTGCGGTGCTGCGTTTCAACACTCGCGGCACCTCCTCGATTCGCGGCACCAGCGAAGGTGTCTTTGACGGCGGCTTTGCCGAGAAGAAGGACTTCGACGCAATCCTGAAGTTCGTACGCGAGCGCGCCCTGCCGAACCCCTGGCTGGTCGGCTGGTCCTTCGGCACCGAGCTGGTGCTCAAGTACGCGCCCGAATACGCGAGCGAGTTCACCGGCGCTATTCTGCTCTCCCCGCCGCTGCACCGCGTGCACCCGGCTGAGCTGGACGAGTGGAACAAGATCTCGAACCCGCTGTACGCGCTGGTGCCCGAGCATGACGACTACCTGCAGCCTCCGGCAGCGCGTGAGCGTTTCGCGGCTGTACCGCGCACTCGGGTGATTCCCTTTGAGGGTTGCAAGCACCTGTGGGTGGGCGAGAAGTCCGTGCAGCAGGTCCTCAACACCGTGGTCAGCATCGTGACTGGTGTACCCACCGAACTGCCCACCGAATACAGCGGCCCGGTGGCAGAAGAAATTACTGAGCTCTAAAGGTTCGGCATAAAAACACGACATAAAAACGCTGCATAAAAATATCAAGGCGGCGGCTTTGGATAGAACATCCAAAGCTGCCGCCTTCGTATCTATACGCGATGCGTGCCCCGCGGGAAGAGTAGCGAGAGCTTAGAGAACCTACAACTGTTTACAGCTGGAGGTGACTACAGTTGGGCGGTGACTATAGTTGGTCCTGGCGAGGAATGAACACCTCACGCACCAGAATCAGCATGGAAGCCGCCACCGGAATAGCAATCAGCGCGCCCAGCACGCCCCATAGCGCGCCACCGGCAGCCACCGAAATAATCGCAACACCGGCAGGGACCGACACAGCGCGAGCCATAATACGCGGAGAAATCAGGTACGCCTCCACCTGCAAGTACAGGAAGTACGCCACCGCAAACCACAACGCAAGGCTCCAGCCCTGGGTCAGCAGAATCAGCGAGGTCAAAATCAGCGCAATCACGCCACCAACCAGCGGAATGAACGCCAGAATCATGACGACCAAAGCCATCAACTGCGGGAAGCTGAAGCCCAAAAACAGCATAATAAAGAACGCCACAAAAGCATTCAGAACAGCAACCAGAGCCTGACCCATCACGTAGTTACCCACCGACTCGGTAATCTTGTCGGTAATGTACTTGACGCGCACACGCTTAGACGCCGGCGCCAGGCGCACACCCCACGCCTTGATGGTGTCCATCGAAGTGAGGAAGTACAGGGACAGGAACAAGACAATAATTACGCCGGTCACGCTCTGCGCCAAAGTAGACCCAGCAGAAACCAAGCTCGACATGAAGCTATTGACCTGTGAAGAGGAGAACGTTGACTCCAAGAACTTAGGGACGTTCTCATTCACCCAGGTGCTGATGTTAAAACGCTGATCAAGCTCGTGGTACCAATCAGAATCAATTGTGTTCTGATAGATACCCGGCGCGTACTGCACAAACTTAGATGCCTGCTCGCTAATAATTGGGCCAATGGTCATGACCAGACCGGTCACAGCGCCAGCAAAACCAGCAAGCACAGCAATCACGCCGATACCGCGCTTAATGCCCCAAGACTCCAGGCGGCGCACAATCGGGTCTAGACCCAGAGCAATGAAAATAGCACCGGTCACCCAACCCACCAGGGCACCCACATTGTTGAAAATGTAGTAGGCGAAGAGCGCCAGACCCACGCCCACGGTCATGAGGAAACCAAAAGCGACCGGGTTGTGCATCATGGATGCCTTGCCGTTGCCGACCACCTTCGGTGCGGGAGGCGCATCCTCAGAAGCGGCGGGAACCACCGGAATGGTATCCGTAGGAGGCATAGAAGCGCGGCGGCGGTTGGAACGCACCTGGCTAATGCTTTCGGTCAGCTCGCTGAAGGTCTCCGTTAGCTGATCGGTGAGGGATTCCTTCTTGCGCGTCTCGGGGGACGATGTCGTCTCTGCGGGAGCTTCTGAGGCTTTCTTCTCGCTCATGCTCTTCCTTTCCGAATCATTCCGGGTATTTTTTCTCTACTGTGCCATTCTACCGGCTGGTTTACTTTGTTACGGCGTCCACGGTGAATCCCAAGGACAGGGGAGTGCATGTGGGAGAGATATTTGCGGGACGGATCGGGCAATAGCCCAAACGCTATCCCCGGCATGAGCTCAGAGCGTAGGCGACAGAGAACGGGCGCTCGCAACGGTGCGTTGTGGGGATAATAGAGGAAGGAACGCGTGAAGGATCTAGCCCGCACGCAACAATAGGTACAGAACGTAAAGGAGCCCAGGATGAGCATTATTTTTGATCCGGCAGACCGCGGCGCATCCCAGAACGCGGCACAGGGTAACGTCGCGCAGGGTAGTGCAGCACAGAACGGGGCAGTGCAGAACGGGGCAGCGCAGGAGATTCCCGCCTCCGTACGCAACGCCATGGAACTGAACCCCAACGCGGCACAGTCTGCTGGCGAACAGGGCGGCGAGCAGACCCCCTCCGCTCCCACCTGGCGCTACGAGGTCAACACCCCCGAAGAGTTCCAGAAGTTCGTTCAGCTCTCCAGCCAGGGCGCCGTGATTTTTGCGCTCTACGCACCGCACTCGCCGTCCTCCCTGCAGATGCTTGAGGGCGTACAGAAGCTCGTCGACTCCGCCGCGGGTAGTATGATTTGCGCCGCCGTGGATGTCACCAAGCTCCCCGAAGCTGCCCAGGCATTCGGCGTGAGCGGTGTGCCCGCGGGTGTTGCCGTTCTGGCGGGCCGCCCGGCACCGATTTACACCGGCCCGGTCAGCGCAGAAGACCTCGGCGATGTGCTCTCCCAGGTTCTGCAACTCGCGGCACAGTACCAGCTGCCCGGCGGCTTCGACCCGGTCGTTCCCGAAGATGAAAAGCCCCTGCCGCCCCTGCACGCAGAAGCTGTCGCCGCCCTCGACCGCGGCGACCTGGAGGGCGCCCGCGCCGCATACCGCAAGGCAATTGCCGAGAACCCCGGTGATAAGGAAGCGAAGCTCGGCCTGGAACAGGTTGAACTGCTCGCCCGTGTGAAGGATCTGGACATGGCAACCGAACGTGCGGCGGCCGCGGCAGATCCCATGAACATTGACGCCGCGTTCAACGTAGCCGACCTGGACCTGGTCGGTGGCCACGTGGAGGACGCGTACAACCGTCTACTGCGCCTGTTCAGCGCTGTTGGTCCTGACGATAAGGCGTGTGTGCGCGAGCGTCTCGTGCAGCTCTTCGATGTGGTGGGTGCATCTGACCCGCGCACCGTCAAGGCGCGTGCGGCACTGACTATGGCGCTGTTCTAAAAGGCGCTGTCGCCTGGGAAACGTCATGAGCCGGTCTAGCTAGCTCTGGCTAATCTAGGCGGCTGAAACGTTGAATACGGACGGGCTATCGTCTACCCCCGCACTCGGGTTGCGGGGGTAGACGGTAGCCCGTTCTGTTTTGCGTTTTTTGGCGGTTTTGAGGGTGGGGAGAGTTTATCGACTCAACCTGTCTGATAGTGCGGCTGGATGGTATCTGTAGCACTCCGGAATGTCCATAATATGCGTTGTGAGTACTTAATAATGCAGGTTTCATCACCAAACCTGCTAGACCTCATGGGGGGGGTGGTAGGGTGAAAATATGAACACTAGTCACTTTCCCCAGGACCCGAACCCGCAAGAACCAGGTTCACCGCAGAACCCGGTACAAGAGACCAACCCGGTACTAGAGACCACAGTAGAGGCAACCCCCGCCGCGGCAGCACCCCAGGCTGTAGCCTCCGAATCTGTAGCCCCAGAAGCTCCTGAAGCTGTAGTTCCCGCATCGGTAGCACCGCAGCTACCCGTCACCCCGCAGACTATACCTGTAGCTGGCGCTCGCCCCGCCATCGAAATCCGCGGCCTCACCAAGGCATTCGGTCAGAAGGTCGCCGTCGACCGCATCAACCTCGACATCCCCTCCGGATCCTTCTACGGACTGGTCGGCCGCAACGGTGCCGGTAAAACCACCACCATCTCCATGGTCACCGGCATGCTCAAGCCCAACGAAGGCACCGCATACGTGCGCGGCATCGACATGTGGGCCGACCCGCTCAAAGCCAAGGCACACCTGGGTGTGCTGCCCGACGGCGTGCACCTCTTCGACAAGCTCACCGGCGAGCAGCTCATCACCTACTCCGGCTACCTGCACGGAATCGATAAGGAAACCGTCGCCTCCCGCGTCAAGGACCTGCTCGTGGCCATGGACCTGACCGACGCTGCGGGTCGTGCCGTTGCCGACTACTCCGCCGGTATGACAAAGAAGATTGCGCTCGCCGCCGCCCTTGTTCACGCACCCTCCGTGCTGATTCTGGATGAGCCCTTCGAGGCGGTCGACCCGGTTTCTGCCGCTAATATTCAGGACATTCTGCGTGGCTTCGTTGCCTCCGGCGGAACTGTCATTATCTCCTCGCACGTGATGGACCTTGTCCAGCGCCTGTGCGACCACGTAGCCGTCATGGACTCCGGCCGTATTCTCGCCGCCGGAACCGTCGACGAAGTACGCGCCGGCGTGAGCCTTGAAGAACGATTTGTGCAGCTGGTCGGTGGCCGCACCTCCTCGGAAGGATTGTCATGGTTGGGCACCTCGTCTCACTAAAGTGGCAGTATGTGCTCGCTTCCTTCCGCCGAAGCATCTGGGCGCTCATCGGCCTGATTTTTGCGGCGCTTTATGCGGGCGGTATGCTCTTCGGCCTCGGCTCCGCATACGTTATCGCTAACTCGGAGGTACCCGAATACGGTCAGCTCGGCGCCCTCCTTGTAGGCACCGTTGTGGCGCTCGCCTGGGCTATCGTCCCCATCTTCTTCAGCGGACTGGACGGCACCCTGGACGAGAGCCGATTCGTGCTCTTCCCCATCAAACCCTCCACCCTTCAGAAGGGCCAGTTCCTCGGCGGGTTCGTGGGTATCCCCGGTATCGCCAGCATCATTGCCGTGCTGCTGGGCGCTATCGCGTTTATATCGCAACCGCTCGCGCTGGTCGTGTACCTCATCTGCTGCGTGCTCGGCCTTGCGAACCTCATGGTGTGGGCGCGCCTCGCCAACCGCCTGGGCATGGCGCTGAACGATAACCCGCGCATCGCCAACACCCTGATGATCGTTGCCATGCTACTGATGATGAGCGCCGGCTTTATCTTCGGTGGAACGATAACCTACCTGACCAAGCACTGGGAAGAGGTGCTGCCCTACCTGCCGTGGCTCAGCGTGACGCCCTTCGGGTCGGCATTTGCGGTGCCCTACTTTATGGCGACCGGCAATATGGGTACCGCCCTTGGTTGCCTGGCTCTGACCCTCGTCTACCTGGCTGGCGGATGGTGGCTGTGGGGTAAGAACCTGGCACGCTCCATGGCGAATGTGGGCGGTAGCGCGCACCACGCCAGCGCTGCCGAAGTCGCCGCAGGTGATTTGGGTCTGTTGGCACGGTTCCCCGCAACCCCGCGTGGCGCCGTGGCGGCACGAACCCTGCACTCATTTCTGAAAGACAACCGTCTGCAGCTGCTGACCGCAAGCACCGCCATGCTTTACCTGATACTGACGGTGGCTATGCCCCTGTTCCTGAGCTCTGTAGGCTCCTTCGAAAGTCGGGCCAGTTTTAACGGCGTCAACGCGGCTGAAGCTAACCAGATCATCAATAGCGGCGTGATGCAGCTCTTCGGATTTTGGATGTACTTCTGCACCGTCTTCACCGGCTACTACATGTGCTACCTCGTCTCCTACGACAACACCGCATTCAGCCTGCACGTGCTCTCCCCGCTACGCGGTATTGACGATCGTCTCGGCCGTCTCTGGGGTTACAGCATCCTGATGGTTCCGATCGTGGTGGTGATGGTGTTCGTCGCCTCAGCGGCAAATGGACACCTGGAGCTTTTCCCCATCGTGCTGATGCACCAGCTGGGCGTGCTCGCCGCAGCGGCTGGTATGGGCAGCGTGATGGACACCTTCATTAGCCCGCCCGTGGCGCCTCCGGGTGCTAACCCGTTCAAGAACCCGAAGAACAATGAGGGCTTCGCTAATCAGTTGCTGCTCATGCTCACCGTAATTCTGGTGATGCTCAGCGCGCTACCCGGCGGTATCTCGGTTGTTGTGTACATTTTCGTGACCCAAGATCTACTAACCCTCGTCTACGGTGGCTTGATTCAGCTGCTGATTGGTGCCGCACTGCTCGTGGGCGGCGTGGCATGGGGCGGTCACCGCTACGACAAGGTCAGCTCCAAGATGCTGGAGCGTGTGGCACGCTTCCAGGCGAACTAACAAGAGTCGAAGCTCCAGCACATCAGGAATAAACGAGAGGGGTTCCGTGTTAGGTACTAAGCCTGGCACGGAACCCCTTTTCTGTGCCGCCCGAACTTCTAGCGGAAAGAAGCTCACCGCAATACCTAAGAGTCTATGGTTGAGCTGTGGCCTGCCTCCATATTGACCACCCGGGGGCTCAGCACCTCCCAACTGCTACTAAAATAGAGAAGGCGCCAATCACCCAACCGTGCAGCGGCACCCCTCACCCTATGTATCCCACCTCATCATCAAGGAGAAACATGAGCTCGATCGAAGGCATCGAAGACCCCTTTGGCCCCGGAACCGCAGGCGGCACCGCCCTGCTCGAACGCGAAGAAACCCAGCTTTCTGAGCCCGGCGACCACGAGCGCTTCTCCCACTACGTACGCAAGGAAAAGATCCTCGAATCGGCGCTGACCGGTGAACCCGTACGCGCCCTCTGCGGCAAAATGTGGGTACCCGGCCGTGACCCGCAGAAGTTCCCCGTCTGCCCCCAGTGCAAGGAAATCTACGAAGGCCTCGCACCCGGCAACGACGGCGACAACGGCTCCGGCGAATAATACGCGCCAGACGACACGCTTCAGACAACACAACCGGGGCGATACAACCTGGGCGATACGCCTGAATAAATACGAATAAATAACACGCCGCAGCAGCAAGACTCAACGGTCCAACACCGCTCATGAGACTTTGCTGACGAGCACTAAATTCTTGCACCACAGCCCGGCCCAACCCGCGGATGTGGTGCTAGAATTTAACCTCGCTGTGCCCGGACCGCCAGAGCGCTAAGAACACCAGAGCAATGGGAACGCCAGAGTGCCCACCACCTCCACACGGGGGAGGAACACCCTGCGCTGAGTTGGCGGGAGGAATCAGCAGAGGTAGACGAGGAAGAAGGAGAGAATGAGCGCACCCGCAGAGGAACCCACCCTATTCGACAGTATGGTGAAGCCGAAGCTCTCCCCGGCATACCCCGACCGCGCCCCCTGGGGCACCTCGGTGCACCTGCGCGCCTGGCAGGCAGAAGCCATGCAGAAGTACTTCGAAACCAACCCCCGCGACTTCATGGCTGTGGCAACCCCCGGCGCGGGTAAAACTACCTTCGCGCTCACCCTCGCCAAGGAACTGTTCAACCGCGGCACGGTCCGCCAGCTCATCGTTGTGGCGCCCACCGACCACCTGAAAAAGCAGTGGGCAGACGCCGCCGCGAAGGTCGGTATTCCCATTGACCCGAACTTCAAGAACGCGGATGTGACCATCAGCCGCCACTACAAGGGCGTGGCGCTGACCTACGCGCAGGTGGCGAATAAGCCGCAGCTGCACGCCCGCAACACCGAGGAAACGAAAACCCTCGTGATTTTTGACGAGATTCACCACGCCGGTGATTCCCTTTCCTGGGGTGACGGCCTGCGTGAAGCGTTCGACGACGCGACCCGCCGCGTGGCGCTGACCGGTACCCCGTTCCGTTCGGACACCTCCCCGATTCCGTTCGTCACCTACGAGGTCGACAATGACGGTATCCGCCGCTCCAAGGCGGACTACTCCTACGGTTACGGCCCCGCGCTCAAGGACCACGTGGTGCGCCCGGTCATCTTCATGGCGTACTCGGGCCAGATGCGTTGGCGCACCTCCGCGGGCGAAGAAATGGCGGCAAACCTCGGCGAAGGTTTCACCAAGGACATCACCTCCCAGGCGTGGCGAACCGCCCTCGACCCCAACGGCGAATGGATCCCGACCGTGCTCGCGGCAGCCGATAAGCGCCTGACCGAGGTGCGCCGCACCGTGCCCGACGCCGGCGCGCTCGTCATCGCCACCGACCACGCGGACGCCAAAGCCTACGCAGAGCAGATTCAGAAAATCACCGGCGAATACCCCGCCGTGATCCTCTCTGACGACCGTGAAGCCTCCGCGAAAATCGACGAATTCCGTGAAGGCATGCAGCGCTGGATGGTCGCCGTGCGCATGGTATCCGAAGGCGTGGACGTGCCCCGCCTCGCCGTGGGCGTGTACGCCACCAGCACCAGCACCCCGCTGTTCTTCGCCCAAGCAATTGGCCGTTTCGTGCGTGCCCGCAAGCGCGGCGAAACCGCCTCCGTGTTCCTGCCGTCGGTGCCGCAGCTGATGATGCTCGCCAACGACATGGAGGTCGAGCGCGACCACGCCCTCGACCGCGGCGCACCCCAGGAAATCGACCCCATGGTTGAAGGCCTGGACGACCACCTGCTCGAAGAAGCAAACCGCGAGGAGCGCGCCTCCGAGCAGTTGGCACGCGGCAAGTTCGAGGCGCTCGGCTCCGAGGCGTCCTTCCACGGTGTGCTGTTCGACGGCGCCGAGTTCGCCTCCGGCAACCTTGCCGTGGGTAGCGAGGAGGAGCAGGACTTCCTGGGTATCCCGGGTCTGCTGGATGCGGAGCAGGTGGGTACGCTGTTGCGTGCGCATCAGCGTGAGCACGCGGCGCGTCGCCCGGCGACGGCGGCACCTTCGGTGGTGGATCACCGCCAGTTGAAGGCGCTGCGCAATAAGTTGGCGAAGAACGTGGCGGCGTGGTCGATTCGTTCGGGGCAGCCGCACGGCGTGATTCACAACGAGCTACGCAAGATTTGTGGCGGCCCGGCGGTCGCGCAGGCTTCTGCGGAGCAGATTCAGGCGCGTCTCGATAAGCTGTCGGACTGGTTTGTTGGTCGACGCTAGAACGCGGATAGAACGTCAAGAAAAGCCCCGCGAGTTTTTGCGCTCGCGGGGCTTCTTACGTTTGTGGGGCTACTGTAGCTCTTTGAGTGATTTTTACCTGAAGGTTTTTTGAGGTGCTTAAAAGCACATGCGCGGAAAAATAAGGCGACTAGATGGTGGGAATGTGTGGTTCTTGGAAAGTAGATGTTGGTTTTTGTTTCCTAATTTGAGAAAAACATCGTCTGAAGGTTGTTTATGGGAGGTGTGCCAGAGGGATTTAAGGGTGGAATATGTGTGAATAAAAGTTCAAGCATTGGTTGAATAACGCAGGTCAAAGTGGGTTTATGGAAGATTGTGTGCGTTTTTCGCTTGAAAAACTCATACGGGGGGGGTATGCTTTCTCCAAGTGTTGGGTTTCCCTGTGCTTTTGAAGCTGACCTTTGTGTTTTTGATCTTCTGGCTATGCAGGGGCTGACGCTTGTATAGAAACATCATGCATTCACTCTCTTCTGCACGCTATCTTCACTTTTTGTGTGCGTCTGCCCTGCGTGGATTTATCGGCCGCGTTCTTGGTGAGAGTGAATGCCCAAGATATCACTCTCGAAGGACATACATGTCTACTAACATTTCTCGCCGCAAGGTTGTAGCTGGCGCAGCATGGGCTGCTCCGGTTGTTGCAGCATCTGCTGCAGTTCCCGCTTTTGCATCTTCTACTGAGTGCGCCTACGCATCTGCTCCCAAGTTCAACATTTCCGGTCAGCCCTCCGGCGCTAAGGACACCGTGAAGTTCACCGTTCCCGCGAAGGTTGACAAGATTCGCTTCGAGGTCGCTGGTGGCGCAGGTGGCGGCTCCTTCCAGGTTGCTGGTGGTTCCGGTGCTCTCGTGACCGGTGAAATGCCCGTCAAGGAAGGCCAGGTTGTTGAGCTGGTCGCAGCAGCCGGTGGTGTGGCTTACCTGATTTCCGAGCCCGGTGTTGACAGCAAGGCTATTTGGCAGACCCGCCCCGCAACCGGTGGTAAGGGTTACGGTAACGGTGGCGACGTAAACGAACAGCCCGTTCCCGCCGACGCTAAGGCTCGCGTTGATGCTATCTGGTCCAAGCCTTCCGATATGAAGCGTTACCTCTATGGTGGTTCCGGTGGCGGTTCCTCCGCTCTGATTATCGACGGCACCCCGATTGCTGTCGCAGGTGGCGGTGGCGGTGCGGGTATCCGTACCCAGCCCGGTAGCAACAATCATCCGGATATGATCGTCAAGAAGATTAACGGGGAGGATAAGGTAGTCCCGAATCCTTTCTACAACTCCAAGGCAGTTGACGCTTCCACCACCGCTCTGGACGACACCGCAGTTAAGTCGGTTCTGCCCGCTGGTGCAGACGCATCCGCAGCAGCCGGTGGCGACGCTGAGACCTCCATCTCTCACTACACCGTTCTGAAGCCGCACACCACTGATGGCACCGCTATGAAGGTTGCCGGTGGTAAGGGTGGTAACGGCGGTCAGGGTGGTGCAGGTGGCGAGCAGCCCCTGCTGTACAAGCTGGCTAACGTCTACGGCGTTCTGGGCTTCACCAGCCAGAACAAGCAGGAGCTCTTCAGCTCCTCCACCGCTGGTGACAAGGGTGGCTCCGGCTTTGATGGTAAGGGTGCAGACGGCGTCTTCGCATACTCCTACCAGATCGACAACAACGACATCTCCAAGCTTGAAGAGGTTCCCGTCACTAACCAGAAGGCTATTGATGCGGGTGTAGCTAAGGGTGACGAGATTGGCGGTCTGCAGGAGGACGCAACTCGTAAGAACTTCAATGGTTACCAGACCGTTGTTTCCGCAGGCGGTGGCGCAGGTTACGGTGGCGGTGGCTCCGGTGCTGCTCGCGGCCTCTCCTCCATCATTACCTCCCAGAAGTGGAACGCTAACCCCCGTGATACTCGATACCGCCAGAACGTTGGCGCACTGCTTCAGGCAGGCGCAGGTGGTGCAGGTGGCTCCTACGTCGCTCCCTCCGTCCCGAACGGTACCATCGCATCCGCTAACAACGGTGCAAAGGAATCTGGCGTTCGTAACCCCGGTTACGTGAAGGTCACCCTCTGCGAGCGCTCCTAATAGCGTGCTTATCCGAGTCTCCCTCTTGGGTTGCTCGGTGGGTTAGACGCTAACCCTTCCGGTTCTCCCGCTCCTGAAATCTCATCAGGAGTGGGAGAACCGGCCCCTAAGTTTTAGTCCCCCAGATGTGCATCCGCGCGTATCTGGCATGAGGACTGTGTGCTTCTCTGGCGAGTGGTCTCTTGGTGTATTTTGGCCACTCACGGAGAATGCCATTGAGTGATGTCTCGTTGAGTCTCAACGATGAAACCAATGGCTTTTGAGGAAAAGGTTGGTAGTAATGCGCCAACCTGAAGGCCCGCAGGCACTTCGGTGTCTGCGGGCCTTCGCTATACCCCGGAAATGCCGGGTTGAGCGGGGGCATAGCGCGGCGAGTTGAGAATGTTTTTCAAGGTCTATACCCTAGAAAATGAATATTGCACTCAGTGCACAATGGTGTAAATTATTCACTCTACTCAACCCGTACCCTCAGCCCTCATGAAAGAAAACCTCATGCCCCACAACGCACACCCCACCCGCCGCACCATCCTCACCGGCGCCGCCTGGGCACTGCCCGTCATCGCAGCCTCCGCAGCCGTACCCGCCTACGCCGCCAACGGCGCGCAGACCGGCACCTCCCACACCATCAAGGGCCAGGCAAACGGCCGCAAGACCGTCAAGACCTTCACCGTCCCGGCGGGCGTACGCGAACTCAGCTTCACCCTCACCGGCGGCGCGGGCGGCACCGTCATGGCACGCAGCCAGGGCGGATGCGGCGCCAAGGTCACCGGCACCGTCAGCGTCACCCCCGGCGCAACCGTAGAAATCGTCGCCGCGGCAGGCGGCATCGGAGTGCTCGAGCGCGTCACCCGCAATGGCGCAAGCTGGAACGAATCCAAGCCCGCAACCGGCGGTGAAGGCTACGGCAAGGGCGGCTCCTCCGCCGCTCAGGTCACTGTTCCCGCAGGTCCGAAGGCTATTATCGACGCAGCAAACCCCCGCACCTACGGCAACCCCACCGCTGGCGACGGCGCACCCCACACCCACTTCAAGCGCAGCATTTACGCCGCATCCGGTGGCGGCTCCTCCGCGCTGCTGATCAACGGCACTGTGGTCGCAATCGCTGCAGGTGGCGGCGGCGGACACGTGCGTAACTCCAGCTCCACCGCACCGCTGCCCGGCTCCAGCTACGCCATTAGCCCGGTCTGCGGCCTGGAATGGGTGCGCGGCGGCTCCGGCGGCAACGCAGAATCCGCCATGGGTTCCGAAGGCGCAGCCGCAAGCGATGCGTACAGCGTCGAGGCGAACCTGAAGATCACCGCACGCGCGGGTGCTGGCGCATTCAACGGCCGAGGCGGCATGGGCGCTATTCCCAATAGCCTGCCCACTGGCGACCACGGTCTGGTCGGCTTCGGCTCCCAGAACAAGCAGGTCATCCACAGCACCAGCACCGCGGGCGCAACCGGCGGTAGCGGCTTCAACGCGAACGGTGCGGACGGCGTGGGTGCGTACGCCTACCAGTACGACAAGAACGACCCCGTGAATCTGACCGGCACCGCAACCGCACGAACCACCAGCATCACCATCAGCAAGAACTTCTTCGGCTACCAGACCGTGGTGTCTGCTGGCGGCGGTGCGGGCTACGGTGGTGGCGGCTCCGGCGTGGCGAACGCGGTTTCGGCAATCATCATCTCGCAGCAGTGGTGCAACAACCCGAAGAACCCGCGCCGCGCGGTCGGCTACGTTCAGCAGGGCGGCGCCGGTGGTGCTGGCGGATCCTACCTGGCGCCGAGCGTGCGTAACGGCGCAATCGTTGGCACTAAGGAGGCGCCGGCTGGCCCGAACGTGCGCGTGAATGGCATGGCGGAGGTTCGCTTCAAGTAAGCGGCTCAATCGGCTACATGACCGCCGGGGTTCTTTGCCCGGCGGGTGCTGAGAATGCTAAGTTGCGGGCACGCTAGGTCGTGGACACACTAAGAGGCGGGGAGCCCGGGATAGTACATCCCAGGCTCCCCGCCTCTGTATATTCAGCGCCCGGTATTCAGTGCCCGCCTAGATAGCGAGTCACCGGCAGAGCTGGTGGAGGTTAGAGAACCTCAACCACCTCAACGCCCTCATCTTCAAGCTCGGCAACCACGTCGTCTAACTTGTCCTCGTGCACGGGCGCGGTCAGATCAATCAGTACGCGAGTCTCGTAGCCTGCATCGACCGCATCGCGAGCGGTTGCCGACACGCAATAATCGGTGGCGATACCGACAACATCGACGAACTCGATGCCGCGCTCATCCAGCCACTCCGACAGGGGAGTCTGCGGGCCGTCCTCAGACGCATCCGCACCAGGCTCGTGCTCGCCGGTTGCGACCTCATCCTCGGGGGCGAGAAGACCCTCAAAACCCGAGTAGGCTGCCTCGAAGCGGCCCTTGCGGAAGTACGCCTCAATGTAGTCGGTGTCCAGGTTCTCGTGAATCTGCGCGCCTTCGCTCTTCGCCACGCAGTGCACCGGCCAGGAGTCAACGTAGTCGGGGGTGTCAGAGAAGTGCGAGCCCGGATCGATATGCCAGTCCTGGGTGGCGACAATCGCGTCGTAGCGGTGGTGGTTGTTCTCCACGTATTCGCTAATCAGCGCGGCAACGTCCGCACCGCGCTCGGTGGCGAGGGCGCCGCCGGCGCAGAAATCGTTCTGCACGTCAACAATAATCAGTGCCTTAGACATGTCTGTCCTTTACAAATAGGAATGAGTTTTCACTCTGATTCGCCGAGTGAAATTCGCCGAGTGAAAACAGTATCTCAGAAGGGTGGTTTAGATGAACTCGGTCGGAATGATCGGCTCACCCTCCGAGAGGCGGCGGGCGGCCTCGGGAAGCTCAGCCAGGGAGGCAGCGTGGCGGGCGGTTGCGCGGCGCACGCCTTCCTCGCCGGTGAAGCCGGGCAGCAGTTCGCCGTTGCGGACGAAGTCCACCATGAGCGGGCGGGTGTCCTCGAGCAGGTTCGGGTCCTCGTGGGTGCCCAGAACCTCGGCGGTCGCAATGCCCATGCCGTTGAGGCGGCGGGCCGCACGCTTGGCGCCACCGATGGACGCCTTGCCAGCCGACGCCTTAGCGACCGGCTGCATTTCACCGGCGGAGTTCTCACGCTCAACGACCTTGTACACCATGGAGGAGGTCGGCGCGCCGGAACCGGTGACCAGCTTGGTGCCCACGCCGTAGGAGTCCACGGGTGCTGCCGCCAGGGATGCGATGGCGTACTCGTCCAGGTCGCTGGTGACGGTGATCTTGGTGTGGGTGTTGCCGAGCGAGTCGAGCAGTTCACGCACACGTGCCGCGGTGGCAACCAGGTCGCCGGAGTCCAGGCGCACGCCGCCAAGCTCTTCGCCCGCGAGTTCCACGCCGAGGCGGACTGCCTCGTCCACGTTGTAGGTGTCGACGAGCAGGGTGGTGCGGGCGCCGAGGGAACGCAGCTGCGCCTCGAACGCTTCACGTTCGCTGTCGTGCAGCAGGGTGAAGGCGTGGGCGCTGGTGCCGATGGTGTGCAGGCCGTAGCGCAGGCCAGCCTCCAGGTTGGAGGTGCCCGCGAAGCCGGCAATCACGGCGGCGCGTGCGGCGGAGACGGCGGCGCGTTCGTGGGCGCGGCGCGAACCCATTTCGAGGCAGGGGCGGTTGCCTGCGGCTGCGCTCATGCGGGAGGCGGCGCTTGCCACGGCGGAGTCAAAGTTCAGGATGGACAGCAGGTAGGTTTCGAGGACGCACGCTTCGGCGAAGGTGCCTTCGACCTGCAGGACGGGGGAGTGGGGGAAGAACGCTTCGCCTTCTGCGTAGCCGCGGATATTGCTGCTGAAGGTGAAGGATTCGAGGTAGGAGAGGGTCTCTTTGTTGACGATATTGCGGGAGGAGAGGAAGGAGAGTTCTTCGTCGTTGAAGCGGAAGTTAGCGAGGCCTTCGAGGAATCGGCCGGTGCCTGCGAGGACGCCGTAGCGGCGGCCCGCGGGCAGGCGGCGGGTGAAGACTTCGAAGGTGCACTTACGGTTGGCTGCGCCGGAGGCGAGTGCCGCCTGGAGCATGGTCAGTTCGTAGTGGTCGGTGAGAAGGGAAGTAGTAGCCATGTGTTTATTGTAGTGGGGGATTAGGGTATTTTTCCTCTTGAGTCGGCGTGTCAATCACTACATAAAGTATTCTTGACTCTAAGTACTGTAGTATGACAAATTACCAGCACTCTGTGCGGGAGCAGTACAGGACGAACACCGCAGTAGCGCAGGACGAACACAGGGGCCACACAGGGGCAACACATACCCGCCCGTATAATCAAAGGGAACCGGCCGCAAAGGAAACCAATGAACACTACCGCCGTGACCCTCTCCACCGGAACCCTCGAGGACACCGACCTCGACACCGCCTTGGAGAACATCCTCGCCGCAGACATCCCCTGGAACGTCATCGTCTGGAACGACCCCGTCAACCTCATGACCTACGTGTCCTACGTTTTCCGTAGCCACTTTGGCTACTCCCGTGCCCGCGCCGAAGAACTCATGCTGCAGGTGCACAACAACGGCAAGGCAATCGTCTTCACCGGCTCCCGCGAAGACGCCGAAAAACACACCCAGGCAATGCACGCCTGGGGTCTGCTGGCAACCTTCGAGAAAGTAGAAAACTAATGGCGCGACCCTTCCGCCGCACCCCCGGAGGTTACACCGCCTCCTTCGAACCCGCCGAACGCGACCTGATCCGCGAACTCGCCGAAGACGTGCGCGCGCTGCTGCGCCCGGCAGATACCACCGCCGACGGCGGCACCGTCGACCCGCTGGAGGCGCTGGTCGGCATCACCGAAAACCCCACCATCCCCGCCGACAGCGCCGTGGCGCGCCTGCTTCCCGCCGCAAGCAGTGACGACGAGGCCGCCACCGAATACCGCCGCTACACCGAACGCGACCTGCGCGAAACCAAACGCGCGAACCTCGCCATGCTCGCCTTCGACATTGAGTCCAGCGACCTGCGCCTGAACGAGGAACACGCCCGCGCCTGGGCTACTGCGCTCGGCGATATTCGCCTGGTGCTTGCCGACCGCCTCTACATCGTGGACGAAGACACCGCAGAAGATATTGCAGCGTTCACCGACCCGTCCGAGATCGAGACCCAGGAAGAGTACATGGCTGTGGTGTACAACTTCGTCTCCTGGGTTCAGGACTCGCTCATGCTCGCCATGCTCGACGGGCTGGACAACGAAGAAGAGGATGTGACCGGCGGAGCATTTGACGGGGCAAATGGCGGGGAAAAAGAGCAAGAATAGAACGAATTTTTCAAATTCCCCTTCAAACTATCGTCATATACAACCACATAATGGTGGTTCTCGACTCATCTAACCGCCCAACGGACTAAAAGGGTAACCTTAGCGAGTTAGCATAGAACGTGGTACCCGACCGATAACGAAGTGTAGGTGACACATGAGTGACAGCATCGACGCAACAAATCCCTACCGTGCCCGCACCCCCTGGGGAAGCCCCGCGCCTGTAGGCCCCACCGCCGCGGCACCCATCGGCGTCTTCGACTCCGGCGTTGGCGGACTCACCGTGGCACGCGCCATCATGGACCAGCTGCCTCACGAACGCATCATCTACGTCGGCGACACCGCCCACGGCCCCTACGGCCCCCTCAAAATCGCAGAAGTACGCGCCAACGCGCTACGCATCATGGATGAACTCGTCGACTCCGGCGTGAAAATGCTCGTCATCGCCTGCAACACCGCCTCCGCAGCGGTGCTCCGCGACGCCCGCGAACGCTACACCCGCCAGTACGGCATTCCCGTCATCGAGGTGATTCAGCCCGCCGCCCGCCGTGCGCTCGCCGCAACCCGTAACCGCAAGATCGGTGTGATTGCGACGGAGGCGACCGTCACCTCCCGCGCCTACGAGGACACTTTCGCGATTACCCCGAACCTTGAGGTGCACTCGGTGGCGTGCCCGCGCTTCGTGGAGTTCGTGGAGAAGGGCATTACCTCCGGCCCCGAGCTGCTGGAGACTGCCCGCGAGTACCTGCAGCCGCTCAAGGATGCCGGCGTGGACACCCTCGTGCTCGGCTGTACCCACTACCCGCTGCTGGCCGGCGTGATTTCCTACATTATGGGTGAGGACGTCACCCTGGTTTCCTCCGCGGATGAGACCGCGAAGGACGTGTACCGCGAACTGCTCAACCTCGCCATTGAAAGCCCGGTCCCCGCGGAAAATCCGCACCATGAATTCCTCGCCACCGGCGAATCTGAGACGTTCTCGCAGCTGGCGCGCCGCTTCCTCGGCCCCGAGGTCACCAACGTGCGCCACACCAGCTCCGTGGCGGAACGCTACCCGACCGGCTCGCTGGCGGCACTCACCCCCGAAATGCTTGCGGCACACCGCAACATCACCCTCGACGAATCGGCAGATCCTGCAGAGGCAGCACACACTGTCGCGGGCACCGAATTTTCCGGCACCACCCCTAAGGACGACACCTCATGCGTCTAACCGTTATCGGTTGCACGGGCTCCTTTCCCGGCCCCGTCTCACCGGCTAGTTGCTACATGCTCACCGCCACGGACTTCGCGGGTCGAACCTGGCGCATCATCATGGACATGGGCAACGGCTCCCTCGGCATGCTCCAGCGCCATATCGACCTGAGCGATATCGACGCGATTCTGATTTCGCACCTGCACCCAGACCACTGCATCGACCTGTCCGGTCTGCACGTGGCAGTCAAGTGGGATCCGCGCGGCTGGCCCAAGGGTCGCATTCCGCTGTACGGTCCCGCCGCGATTAACGAGTACCTTTCGGCAACTCACGGCCTGGACCCGGAGCCGGGCATGAGCACCGAGTTTGACTACCACACCTGGACTGAGGGCGAGCCCGTGCAGATTGGTCCCTTCCGCGTGGAGCCGTTCCGCGTGGTTCACCCCTCGAAGGACCCGTACGCGCTGCGCATCACCTGCAACGACCGCGAGGGCCACACCGTGTTCTCGTACTCGGGCGATACCGACCTGTGCGAGGGCCTGGTCAAGGCTGCGCGCGGTGCTGACTTGTTCCTCTGCGAGGCGGCATACCAGGAGGGGCGCGACGACGCCCTGCGCGGTATTCACCTGACCGGCAAGCGCGCCGGCGAAGCCGCCACGGAGGCGGGCGTGCGTAACCTGCTGCTGACCCACCTGCCCGTGTGGAACGACCCGGACATTGCCCGCGCGGAGGCGCGCAGCGCCTTCTCCGGCCCGGTCGGCATTGCCGAAATGGCGGCAAGCTACCGCATCTACCCGCGCCCGACGGAGGCTCACCCGGTCACGTCCACCCTGAACGTGGTGGAGGTGCTTGACCCGCCGCTGAACACCGCGATTGCGCTCCCTAAGCCCGAACTAGATTAGGTGAAGCCCGAGCTGGACTAGGCCAAACCCGAGCTGGGCTAAAACAAGCTGGGCTAGTACAAACTGCGCTCAGCCCCGCCCACTTTTCGACATAGAATCAACAGACAGACACAGATCCCGCAGACAGATTCAAGGAGAACCCATGACTGCAACCCGCGACGACGGCCGCGCCCTCAACGAACTGCGCCCCATCACCATTACCCGCGGCTGGTCCCGCAACGCCGAGGGTTCCGCCCTCATCGAGTTCGGAAACACCCGCGTGCTGTGCACCGCATCCTTCACCGAGGGCGTGCCGCGCTGGCTCAAGGGCGAGGGCAAGGGCTGGGTGACCGCCGAGTACGCCATGCTGCCGCGCGCCACCAACACCCGTTCTTCGCGCGAGTCGCTGAAGGGCCGCGTGGGCGGCCGCACCCACGAGATTTCTCGCCTGATTGGTCGCTCCCTGCGTGCGGTCATCAACATGGACGAGCTGGGCGAGAACACCATCGTGCTCGACTGTGACGTTCTGCAGGCTGATGGCGGCACCCGCACCGCTTCTATTACCGGCGCATACGTGGCGCTGGCTGATGCTATTTCTTGGGCGAAGGAGCAGAAGATTCTGCCCGCTAAGGCGAACCCTCTGATCGATTCGGTGTCCGCAATTTCGGTGGGCATTATTGACGGCACCCCCATGCTGGACCTGCCCTACACCGAAGACGTTCGCGCCGAGACCGACATGAACGTGGTCGTCACCGGCAGCGGCAAGTTCGTTGAGGTTCAGGGCACCGCCGAGGGCGCGCCTTTCGACCGCGACGAGCTCAACAGCCTGCTCGACCTGGCGCTGGAAGGCACCGCTGAACTGGCTCAGATTCAGCGTGAAGCACTGGCACACTAACCCGTCCCAGTAACTAGTTCCGTCAACAAGGAGAAACTATGGCAGACGCAAAGATTGTTCTGGCAAGCCACAATAAGGGCAAGCTCAAGGAACTGCGCGAAATTCTGCGCGGACGCATTGACGGCCTGGACGTTGACACCCAGGTGGTTGACGCCTCCAGCGTGAACGCACCCGACGTTCCCGAGACCGGCGTGACCTTCGCTGAAAACTCCCTGCTGAAGGCGCGCGCTGTTGCCGAAGCAACCGGCCTGATCGCTATTGCTGACGATTCCGGCCTGTCGGTGGACGTGCTCAACGGCGCTCCCGGTATTTTCTCGGCGCGCTGGGCGGGTAGCCACGGCGATGACACCGCGAACCTGAACCTGCTACTGGCTCAGCTGAGCGATATTTCTACCGAGCACCGCGGCGCGAAGTTCTGCTGCGCGGCCTCGGTTGCCTCCCCGAACGGTTTTGAGGCGGTCGAGTACGGCGAGCTGCCCGGCGAGCTGCTGACCGCACCGGCGGGGGAGGGCGGCTTCGGCTACGACCCGATTCTGCGCCCCGTGGAGCTGAACGGTGAGAACGCCCTGTACGAGGGGCAGTACGCTGGCAAGTCTTGCGCTGAGATTCCGGCTGAGATTAAGAACTCGATTAGCCACCGTGCGCGTGCTTTTGAGGCGCTGATTCCTCAGATCGCCACGGCGTTGACCTCCTAAAACCGCTGTCTAAAACCTCTGTCTAAAACCGTCGCTGAGGCGCCAGAGCATACTCACTGCGCCGGTCCGATGGGTGAAAATGCGGGGGTTGAGTGCGATTTTTTCGTGCATCCCCCTAAAATCCCCCACAGGGATACCAATTAAAGGCACAATAGGTAGAGAAGCTTTACCTCAAGGTTAGTGACACCAAAGAAACTCGTCTGTTGAAGGTACCTTCGGCAGGCGAGTTTTGTTGTTGAAGAGCATTTCAACGGTGCATCTGTCAACGGGGCACCTACCCGATGCCCGCCGGTCACCGACCGCGGTAGAAAAACCTGCAGCGAAAGAGACACACTGATGCTCATCCTTCTTCTGCTGATGGCACTCGCCCTTGCCGCCGGATGCTGGGCGTACTCCTACGTGTGGCGCGGACTGAACCGCCGCGTCATTGCCGCCGTGAAGGTGGTCGATCCGATGATTACGCTCGGGCCGTACGTCATGGCGGCGTGGGTGGCGTTCATGGCTCTAATCGCCACGAATATCTGGGCAACCGGAACCCTGCACACTGTGCTGACGATTATTTTCTGCGTGGTTGCTGCAGGGTGCCTCGGCTGGGCTGGATTCTGGCTGCTCATGCACTGCCTGGGCGGGCAGACCCCGGGCAAACGCCCGATGTGGTGGCGCGAGGCGGTTGCCGCGAAGTTCGCCTGGCGTAACCTCTCGCGCATGCCCGCCTACCTGGGTGCTCGCACCAGCATCCTGCCGGTGGAGAACCCGCACCTGACCAAGCCGTATTCGGGGTCGTGGACTCGCCCGCTCGGTGCGACCATGCCCGGGTACAGCTCCAACGGCGAGTTTATTGAGGGCTTTGACGAGTTCGGTCGCAAGATGCCGCGCATCTACCCTGTAGGCCCTGAACCGACCATTTTTGAGATGGCGCGCTGGGGTAAGTCGGTCAGCTCCGATCAGCTGCTGACGACCTTCCTGCCGACCGCTCCGTTTGAGCGTCTGCGTCTGCCCGGCACTATGACGGGCCCCTTCACCTTTGCGGGGGAGGTGCCGCACGGTGCGGTGACGAAGTGGCCTCGCCGCAGCGGCGCAAACCGCGCCTTCGGCTCCTACGCTCGTCTGGGTGAAATTACCGAACGCAAGGTGGAGCTGCTGGTCGACCACCGCCTCATTGCGGCGCTGCAGACCACCCGCGAAAGCTACGAACGCCGACACAGCTGGATGCTCGCCTTCACCGACATCGCCGACGGCGACTTCACGATGGATGCCGACGAGAACGGCAACCTGCGCATCACCTTCGGCATGATTACCGAAGGCTACGAGACCCCGTGGGTCTTCACCAGCACCCTGAAAGACAGCACCCACCTGCGCCGCAAGGTACGCCACGCCATGAGGGAACGCCGCGTGCTCAAGCAGAGCAGCGGCGAGCTGATGGACTGGTACTTTGTGCCGAAGCTCAGCGAGTTCCCGCACGGCCCGGTCACGAATGAGCTTCCCGAAGAGTTCTACTTCAAGTCCAATATCATGGTCACGAACCGTCACGAGAGCTCCTCGCGAGCCTCGGGTGATGCTCACTAGGGGAAGGAACGTGGGAACAGAGCAACGCATTAGCGGTGACTGTCTTAATCACTCTTTTCCCCAAGCCACGCTAGAATAGAGTTCCGAACGTTGAACGCTCTGCGGGGCACGACACGCGTCGTGCCCCGCTGTCGTTCTGCCCCCGTAGCACTTGAGCCGGACTCGCACTCCGCCCGGTGGCACGCGTTCACCACCGCAGACATATTCACCCGAAAGGATTCCCGTGGCGTCTTCGAACTACACCGCCCGTCACCTCTCCGTGCTGGAAGGTCTGGAAGCTGTACGCAAACGCCCGGGCATGTACATTGGCTCCACCGATTCCCGCGGCCTGATGCACTGCCTCTGGGAGATTATCGACAACTCGGTGGATGAGGCGCTCGCCGGTTTCGGCCAGTCCATTCAGGTCATTCTGTACCGTGACGGTTCGGTTGAGGTGCGCGATGATGGCCGCGGTATCCCCACCGACATTGAGCCGCGCACCGGCCTGTCCGGTGTCGAGGTCGTATTCACCAAGCTACACGCCGGCGGTAAGTTTGGCGGCGGCTCCTATAACGCGTCCGGTGGTTTGCACGGTGTGGGCGCTTCCGTGGTGAACGCGCTGTCTTCCCGCCTGGACGTGCAGGTGGATCGTGGCTCGAAGACCTACCAGATGTCCTTCCGCCACGGCATTCCCGGCTTCTTCGAGTCCGGCCGCACCCCCAAGCCCGAAGATCCGTTCACTCCCGCAACCGAGGGCACTGACGCCCTGCAGATTGTGGGTCGCGCTAAGCGCGGCGTGACCGGCACCCGTGTGCGTTATTGGGCTGACCCGCAGATTTTCACCCCCGACGCTAAGTTCAGCTACGAGGACTTGGCTGCTCGTGCGCGCCAGACCGCGTTCCTCATTCCGGGTCTGCGTATTTGCATCCGCGATGAGCGCCGACTGCCCGGCACCCCCGGCGAGTTGGAGCCCCACGAGGAGGTTTTCCAGTATGACGGCGGCATTAG
Organism: Rothia sp. HMSC069C10; assembly: GCF_001812205.1. Classification (NCBI taxonomy): domain Bacteria; kingdom Bacillati; phylum Actinomycetota; class Actinomycetes; order Micrococcales; family Micrococcaceae; genus Rothia; species Rothia sp. HMSC069C10. Next base: position 4,712 of record NZ_KV808290.1, on the reverse strand, counting down.
CGAGTTCGTCGAGTTTCTGGCGCATGATGAGCGTATTACCGACACCTGGCGTTTTAGCGGCAGCGGCTCTTTCACCGAGACCGTGCCGGTGCTGGGGGAGGACGGCCGCTCGCAGCTGACCGACGTGGAACGCGATTGCGAAGTGGACGTTGCGCTGCGCTGGGGCATTGGTTACGAGACGACGGTCCGCAGCTTCGTGAACATTATTGCCACCCCCAAGGGCGGTACTCACACGACCGGTTTTGAGCAGGGCCTGCTGCGCGTGATGCGCAAGCACCTTGCCGATAATGCCCGCAAGTACAAGGTGGGTAACGACAAGATTGAGAAGGACGACGTGCTCGCCGGCTTGACCGCCGTGCTGACCGTGCGTCTTGCCGAGCCGCAGTTTGAGGGTCAGACCAAGGAGATTCTGGGTACCCCGGCGGTTCGCCAGATCGTGTCGAAGGTCGTGGGCGATGCGCTGAAGGCTCGCCTGGAGTCGACCGCCCGTGCGGAGAAGGCTCAGGCGGCCGCTCTGTGCGAGAAGGTCGTCTCTGAGATGAAGACCCGCGTCTCGGCGCGCATCCATAAGGAAACTCAGCGCCGTAAGACCGCGCTGGAGTCTTCGTCCATGCCTACTAAGCTGGTGGATTGCCGTTCGACCAATGTTGAGCATTCTGAGCTGTTCATTGTGGAGGGTGACTCGGCGCTGGGTACTGCGCGTCTGGCGCGTTCTTCTTCGTATCAGGCTCTGCTGCCGATTCGCGGTAAGATCCTGAACACTCAGCGTGCTTCGGTGACTGATGTGCTCGCGAATGCTGAGTGTGCGGCGCTGATTCAGGTCATCGGTGCAGGCTCAGGCCGTACTTTTGATCTGGACTCTGCTCGCTACGGCAAGGTCATTATGATGACCGATGCGGACGTGGACGGCGCCCACATTCGTACCCTGCTGCTGACTCTGTTCTACCGTTACATGCGTCCGCTGATTGAGGCGGGTCGCGTGTACGCTGCGGTCCCGCCTCTGCATCGCGTGGAGGTGGTGCGCCGCGGCAAGCCGAACGAGATGGTGTACACCTACTCGGAGAAGCAGTTGCACGAGCTTCTGGATTCGTTGCAGGAGCAGGGCGTGTCTTATAAGGAACCCATTCAGCGCTATAAGGGTCTGGGTGAGATGGACGCCGACCAGCTGGCTGAGACGACGATGGATCCGCGTCATCGCATGCTGCGCCGTATTCGTATTGAGGATGCGGAGGCTGCCGAGCGTGCGTTCTCTCTGTTGATGGGTTCTGAGGTGGCTCCGCGTAAGGAGTTCATCATTGCCGGTGCTCATCAGCTGGATACTGAGAGCATTGATATGTAGCGTGCGGTGCCTTGCGGGGCAGTGGTGGCTGGCGTGTCACAATCCACGAATTTTGTGTGAGAATAGTCACGCAATTCTCGGAGATTCCGCGTAAATTCCGCATGAAGCAGGCAAATTTAAGCTTTGAGTACTACTTGAACCGCCTGTCATATTCCGGGAATCTGTCACCAAAATTTTGCAGAAATAATATAAAAATGCAAAGTTTCACCGTGGTTCCGAAACTACCCCGTAACCCCGCAAGGCACCATCGTGTCTCATTCCTCTAACCACCCTCGCATCGAGGGATAACGTCCAAGGTACCTTTAGCGAAACGTCAAACAATAAACGTCCATACTATGCACAGCCTACTCACAGCTCCTCAGGAAAACCCTGTACCTTAGAAGCATGAGAGACAGTGTGTCAGTAACTCTCGTACGCTCCCCATTGACGGGGAACTACCCGAAATCTGGCACAAGCACACATTAAGTACACACATAGTAAGGACCTATCAATGGATCCCCTTGATTTTGGTAGGTGGCAGTTCGGTATCACCACCGTCTACCACTTCTTCATGGTTCCGCTGACTCTGGGTCTGGGCCTTGTGGTGACCTACCTGTACATTTGCTACGTTCGTACCAAGAAGGACGAATACAAGCGCATGACGAAGTTCTGGGGCAAGCTGTACCTCATTAACTTCGCAATGGGTGTGGCCACCGGTCTGGTTCAGGAATTCCAGTTCGGCATGGCGTGGAGCGAATACTCCCGCTTCGTCGGCGACGTCTTCGGCGCTCCGCTGGCAATGGAAGGCCTCTTCGCCTTCTTCGTTGAGTCGACCTTCCTGGGTCTGTGGATCTTCGGTTGGGACCGCCTCAAGCCTGCTGTACACGCATTCTCGCTGTTCATGGCAGTCCTTGGCTCCTGGATTTCTGCATTCTTCATTCTGGTTGCAAACTCCTGGATGCAGCACCCCGTTGGCGCAGAAATGATTGACGGTCGTCCCCGTATGACCGATATTGGTGCCGTGCTCATGAACCCCCTCGCATGGGTGACCTTCACTCACGTCATCACCTCCGCTATCCAGGTTGCTGGTGGCTTCCTGGTTGGTATCGCATGGTACAAGCTGTGGCGCCGCCGCAAGGACGGCATCGACAAGGTCGTTGACGGCAAGGTTGTTGTTGGTGAGTTCGACAAGGGCGCACGCGACAAGGCCGACTTCCAGGTCTGGTTCAAGTCCCTGCGCCTGGGTGCTGTTGTGGGCCTGCTCGCCTTCGCAGGTATCGGCGCGTCCGGTCACATTCAGGCACAGATGATGATTCACGAGCAGCCCATGAAGATGGCTGCTGCAGAAGCTGCGTGCCACGACGGCACCTCCTTCTCCGTTCTGACCGTCGGTGAGCTCGGCGCTCAGAGCTGCGATAAGATCCACACCGTCATCGAGGTCCCCGGCGTGCTGTCCTTCCTGGCACACGACAACTTCGACACCCCGGTGAAGGGTATTCAGACCCTGCTGCCCGAGTACGAAGCTAAGTTCGGCACCAACCTGCCCAACAACCCGCTCTACGGTGAGCGTGCAGGTCAGAAGATTGATTACCTGCCCTCCCTCGAGGTCTCCTACTGGGGCTTCCGCGGCATGATTGGTCTGGGTGCGGTCGTACTGCCCTTCTATCTCTACGCGCTGTGGGTAACCCGTAAGAAGGGCGTGGGCACCGTCCCCGAGTCCAAGCTGCTCAAGAACGTTGCAGTCTGGTCCATCCTGGCTCCCTTCTTCGCTATCTCCCTCGGCTGGATCTTCACCGAAATGGGCCGCCAGCCCTTCGTTGTGGCTCCGAACCTTCAGGGTGACCCCTCGATTCACCTGTTCACTGCAGCAGCTATCTCCCCGGGTGTTTCTGGTGAAGAAATCCTCTTCTCCCTGCTCACCCTGGGTCTGCTCTACGGTGTGCTGATGGTGGTTGAGGTTTACCTGCTCATCAAGTACGTCAAGGCCGGTGTGGTGGCAGCAATGCCCGAGCTGGTTCAGTCGCACCACGAGGACGAGTCCAACGACAAGTCCAAGCGCGATGTGCTGGAGTTCGCCTACTAGGCGGGTAAGGATTGATTCACCATGAACTTTGATTTCAATATCTTTGCCGGTCAGCCTGGCCTGCCCACCTTCTGGTTTGCTGCCATTGGTGTCTTCTTCATCATGTACATGATTCTCGACGGTTTCGACCTGGGCGTCGGTATGCTGATGGGTTCCAAGTTCACCAAGAACGAAAAGGAACGTCGTCTGCTGCTGAACATCATCGGCCCCGTCTGGGACGGTAACGAGGTGTGGCTTGTGACCGGTGGTGCAGCTCTGTTCGCTGCATTCCCCATCTGGTACGCAGCCCTCTTCTCGGCTCTGTACATCCCCCTGACCCTCGCGCTGGTCTTCCTGATTCTGCGCGTGGTCGCCATTGAATACCGCGGCAAGAAGAACGACGAGAAGTGGATCCGTAACTGGAACATCGCTCTGTCTGTTTCTTCCTTCTTTATCCCACTGCTCGTTGGTGCTCTGCTGGGCCTGACCTCCATGGGTCTGCCCATCAACGACAATGGTGACCGCGTCGGCGGCGCCTTCGCATGGGTCTCCCTGCCGGTTCTGCTCGGCGGTCTGGGCTTCGTTGGCTTCTCCCTGGTTCAGGGTCTTGCCTTCATCGCTCTGAAGACCGACGGTGACATCCGTGACCGTGCCCGTAACACCCTGGTACGCTGGTCTCCCGTCCTGCTGCTGCCGATCGTTGCATGGGTTCTGGCACTGGACTTCACCACCGGTAACGGCGTCTCCTGGCTGTGCACCATCCTGGCTGTGGTTGCTGTTCTGATTGCTTGGATCTCCGCAAAGGGTGGCCGTGAGGGTCGCGCTTTCGCTGGTCTGTCTGTGTTCCTCGCATTCGGCGCTCTGGCAATCTTCACCGCAATGTACCCGAACGTTCTGCCCTCCACCCTGGACCCGGCATACTCGCTCACCATTGCGAACGCCTCCAGCTCCGAGTACACCCTGGGCGTTATGACCTTCGTGACCTGCATGGGTCTGCCGGTCGTGTTCGTCTACCAGGCATGGACCTACTGGGTCTTCCGTAAGCGTCTGCACGTGGATCACATCCCCGAGGCACACGACGCTACCGAACTGGCTGAACTGCCGACCAAGTAGCATGTAGCTGATTGAAGGATCCCCCGAATTTCTCTTCTGAGAAGTTCGGGGGATTTTTCTATGCCCCCAGAGGACTATTCCTACAGAGGATATTCCCGCAGAGGATGCAGCTTGCGGCAGGTGAGTGGGTGCGCAAAAATTTTTGGTGCACACCCCCCCCCGAAATCTGGGCGCGACAGGGAGTAAAACGTGTAATGTGGTGTACAACTCACTCTCACG
>NZ_KV808289.1:0-206 GCF_001812205.1 Rothia sp. HMSC069C10 | reverse complement strand
AAACGCTGGTATAGTTGATTGAGTTGCCGCGGGAACGCGGTAACAATGAAAATAACATGAATGACCGTTCAACGGTAAGACTTCTCGAAAGAGTAAGTTGAGGTGTTGAATCGGTGTGTTGCTTGAGAACTCAATAGTGTGCTTTGTTCAATAAAATCACCGAATATGGTGATGGAAACTGAAACTAATACCAAATATTTATTTAT
>NZ_KV808288.1:0-1386 GCF_001812205.1 Rothia sp. HMSC069C10 | reverse complement strand
AGTCTTGACTCACCAAACCAACATTTGCCAGCAAATCATCAGGTGATATGTCCTGTACCGGCTTATCTCCAATGAGGATGTCTCCTTTGGAGGGCTTCAGCATACCCATGAGTGCATTTACTAGGGTTGTCTTTCCTGATCCGCTGGGCCCGACAATACCAATCATCTGCCCGGGACCAAAAGTGAGATTGATGTTTTTAAGAGCGAAAGAATCAGCTTTTGGATACTGGACAGCAAGATTCCTAATGGAAACGCTAGAGATTTCGGGGTAGATATCGGCAACCGAATTTTTCTGCTTGGGCTGTGCGCTAGAAATAAACTTTCGATATATATCAATTGCGTTTGACCCCGCTGCCATCGAGCTAAGGTCGCTTCCCATCGAGCCAAGCGAGACTATAGCCGAGGTAATACCTATAACAGCTCCAGCAAGAGCACCGGGAGCCGGCACCGAGGCCGCTAGAAAAATAAGGGCTAAAGCTAGCAATGCAGCGCTTATAAAACCAACAATTGTATATATTCTGAGGATGTAACGAGCTAGGCCAATTTCCTCCTCACCAGATTTTTTCCGTTCTTGATTAGCACGATGCGCAAAGAACGACCGAGCATTAAGAATTGCAAGCTCACGAGCAGTAGTTATTTGTGCAATCTGGTTAGTGCTATGCCACGCGTTGTAGCTATATGAATATATTTTTTCCATTGCCTCAGCATTCTTACTCGAATAGAGATGTGACATCAAGGCAACAGGAATCATGCCTGCAAGCATGCAGAGTGAAGCATATACATTGATCTTTCCTATGGAATAACTAAGGGCTCCCGTCGAAAAAATGATGAATATCAGAGCACCCATAGTGGAAACTTGAGACCCCAGGCTCCCCCCTGTCACAGCTTCATGAGCTGCCCTTGATGAGCGAGCATAATCACCGCTCGCGATTTCCTGAGAGGAACAAGTCGCCAGACGAGAAGATACATTCTGAATACCTGTACTTGACATTCGAGAATTTAGAATCATACGCAGAGAGTCTGATGCTTGTCCCAGGGCAATGTATCCTGCCAGCACAAAACTAACCCCCAGAGCTAGCGGAAGCACTTCATCCTGGCTCTGACCCAAATGCTCAACAAGTCTAGTGACAGCCTCCATCTGCAGAGCAGGGAATAATGATAGGCACACAACAGACGCTAGATAGGAAACGGTCCATACGGGGTGATTTCTGAAAGCATAAACCACGGACCAAACAGTATTAGTCATAATCTTACGCATCTTTATAGCCCCTTTCAGCAGAAGTTTTGCGCCCTGCAGAATCTTCAGAGATCTGATTTTTGAAAATTTCCATAAACTTTCCCTCTGCCTTCAGTAGCTCCCGGTAGGTTCCTTGCTCCACCACACAC
>NZ_KV808287.1:0-1450 GCF_001812205.1 Rothia sp. HMSC069C10 | reverse complement strand
GGCTCTTCCGAGTTGAGTGTGGGTGACCGGGTGTTGGTCGGGGGTTGCGGGTAGAGGTCGAGGTCCTTGATGATGAGCGGACTTCTACCCCCGCTGTCGTCAAGGACCTCGACAATGTCTCACCCTACCTGCTGCTGCTCTGTGTCGCTTGATCGTTGTGATCGGTGTGATCTGCTCGTCGACTTGGAGGGCTTCCATCTGATGAGTGCGGTTCGCACCCCAGATGCTCTGGTGCTCGATGTTGAGTCGTGCAACCAGCTGGCGGGGTGCCCAGATTGTGGGGTGATCGCTCAAGGTCATGGGCGTGTGGTGGTGGAGGTGATCGACGCGCCCTGGGCCGGGGTCCCGGTGCGGATCCGGTGGCATAAGCGACGCTGGATATGCCGCGAACATACCTGCCAGATCACGACTTTCGCTGAGCAGAACCACTCGGTGTGTGCTCCCAGGGCGCGTCTGGGTGTTCGGGCGATCCGCTGGGCGATCCGACAGTTGCGCTTCGAGGGAGCCACTATCTCGGGGCTGGCCCGCCAGTTAGGAACCACGTGGAATACCGTGTGGTCCCATATCAAGCCGTGTCTGCAAGCCGCATCTGATGACCCCGCCCGTTTCTCAGGGGTGCGGGTGCTGGGGGTTGACGAGCACGTGTGGCACCACCAGGACCGACGCCGACGAGGGCCCCGTGAGCTCACCGGCATCGTCGACCTGACGCGAGGGGAGGATCATCCCACGGCCCGCTTGTTGGATCTGGTCCCGGGAAGGTCTGGCACCGTGTACAAGAACTGGCTGGCCGAGCGCGGCGAAGACTTTCGCTCCGGTATCCAGATCGCGACGCTGGATCCCTTCCAGGGATATAAGAACGCCATTGATGACCAGCTCCAAGACGCCACCAGCGTGCTCGATGCCTTTCACATCGTCAAGCTCGCCGGTGACGCTCTCGATGAGGTGCGTCGTCGCGTCCAGCAAGACACGACCGGTCACCGCGGGCGCAAGGGTGATCCTCTCTATCAGATCCGCAATCTTTTGCGCGCCTCGCGTGATCGGCTCACGAAGCGTCAACAAGAACGACTCCGTGAGGCCTTCACGGCAGATGAGGCGCATATCAGTGTGGAAGTCGCCTACCACTGCGCCCAGCAAGTGCGCGACGTCTTCCATCAAGCCACACCCGCCCAAGGCCGACGCCTGGCCGCTCATCTCATCCAGCGCCTACCAACGTGTCCCATCCCCGAAATCGCCCGACTGGGTCGAACCCTACGCAAATGGAAGGACGCCTTCTTGGCCTACTTCGATACAGGAGGAGCCAGCAACGGCCCCACCGAAGCCATCAACGGAATCATCGAACTAGGAAGACGCACCGCCAGAGGCTACCGCAACCCCACCAACTACCAACTCCGAATGCTCCTCATCGCAGGAGGCCTAGATGCCTCCAACCACACTCAACTCTGAAGAGCCC
>NZ_KV808286.1:0-20576 GCF_001812205.1 Rothia sp. HMSC069C10 | reverse complement strand
CCAACCACACTCAACTCTGAAGAGCCCCTTTAGCCCGCAGGTGAAATAGAGAAGCCCGGTACCTAGCCGCCCGCCGGGGTAGGGTACATTTAAGGTTGCACCGTTGGGTGTTCCGGCAGGCATGCCGCACCCCAACGGGTTACAGCCGCAACGTAAGGACAAAGCATTGGCGCAAAACCCCAATACTCCGCAGAAAGGCTCGGAGGGCTTCCTGAAGAAGCTGATTAACGGCCCCTGGTTCTGGCCGGGTGCAGCTCTCGTAATCATGCTGGCTTTCCTCATGGCCTCCTTCTTCACTCAGCCCTCGCGTCAGGTGGACACCAACGTGGGTCTTCAGCTGCTCAACGACCACCAGGTCAAGAGCGCAAAGATCTACGACGGCGACCAGCGCGTCGAGCTGCAGCTTAAGGACGACTACAAGAAGGGCAACGACAACTACGGTAAGTCGGTGCGCTTCTACTACGTGCAGCCCCGCGGCGACGAAGTTGCTAAGGCAATGGAATCCGCCGAGCTGGAAAGCTACACGGACCAGCCCGTTGAGCACAGCTTCCTGGGCTCCCTGGTGTCCCTGCTCCTGCCGATTCTGCTCTTTGGTGTGCTCTTCTGGTTCCTGATGGGACGAGTCGGAGGCGGCTCCTCCGTGATGAGCTTCTCCAAGTCCCGCGCGAAGAAGTTCACCAAGGACAAGCCGGAAGTCCGCTTCAGCGACGTTGCCGGCGTGGACGAGGCGCTCGCCGAACTGGAAGAAGTCCGCGAGTTCCTGGCTGAACCCGAAAAGTTCACCCGCCTGGGTGCAAAGATCCCCAAGGGCGTGCTGCTGTACGGCCCTCCTGGCACCGGTAAGACCCTGCTCGCCAAGGCTGTGGCGGGCGAGGCTGGCGTGCCGTTCTACTCGATTTCTGGCTCTGACTTCGTTGAAATGTTCGTGGGTGTGGGTGCGTCCCGCGTGCGCGACCTGTTCAAGGAAGCGAAGAGCGACCCCGCCGCCATCGTCTTCGTCGACGAGATCGACGCTGTTGGCCGCCGCCGCGGCGTCGGCATGGGCGGCGGTAATGACGAGCGTGAGCAGACCCTGAACCAGCTGCTGGTTGAGATGGACGGCTTCGACGGCAACTCGAACGTCATCGTCATTGCGGCAACGAACCGACCCGACGTTCTGGACCCGGCGCTGCTGCGTCCCGGCCGTTTTGACCGTCAGATCGGTGTGGACGCCCCCGACATGCAGGGCCGCGAACACATCCTGCGCGTTCACGCCGCAGGCAAGCCGATCGCTAACACCGTTGACCTGGCACAGGTCGCTAAGCGCACCCCCGGCTTTACCGGTGCTGACCTGGCGAACGTCATGAACGAGGCGGCTCTGCTGACCGCCCGCGATAACGGCAACGTGATTGACGACCGCGCTATCGACGAGGCAATCGACCGCGTCATGGCTGGTCCGCAGCGTTCCTCGCGCATCATGAACGAGCACGAGCGTAAGGTCACCGCATACCACGAGGGCGGTCACGCCCTGGTCGCGGCGGCACTGCGTAACTCCGCGCCGGTCACCAAGATTACGATTCTTCCGCGTGGTCGCGCCCTGGGTTACACCATGGTCATGCCGCAGGACGATAAGTACTCCACGACCCGCCACGAACTGCTCGACCAGATGGCGTACGCGATGGGTGGCCGTGCCGCTGAGGAGATTGTCTTCCACGACCCGTCCACCGGTGCGTCTAACGACATTCAGAAGGCAACCGACACCGCCCGCAAGATGGTCACCGACTACGGCATGAGCGCCGTGATTGGTTCCGTGAAGCTTGGCGGCGAAGACACCGAACCGTTCCTCGGTGGTGGCGGCGCTTCGGCACGCAACTACTCCGACGCAACTGCGGCAAAGGTCGACGCTGAGATCCGAGCCCTGCTGGAGCAGGCACACGATGAGGCATTCCAGATTCTGCTGGAAAACCGCGATATTCTCGATCGCCTGGCGTTCGCCCTGCTGGAGAAGGAAACCCTGCTCGAGAACGAGATTGCCGAAATCTTCAAGGATGTTCGCAAGCGCCCCGAGCGTGAGCACTGGTACTCCAAGCCGACCCGCGAGCGTACCGACATCCCGCCGGTTAAGGCACCGAGCGAGCTGGCTCAGGAGGCGCAGAAGGCTGAGGAAGCACCTACCGCTACTGCTACGGCACCTACTGTTCCGGTAGCACCGGCTGCACCCGCGCAGCAGGTTCCGGTAGCACCTACGCAGCCGTTGCCGCCTCAGGCACCCCTCACCGACCCGGACGCCGACCCGACCGTCGCAATGCCCACCCAGCAGTACCCGAACTACCCCGCCCCTCCGGCGCAGCGCCCGGAGAACGGCACCCCGAACCAGAATGGAGCAGAGAATGAGCGAGGCTAAGAACGCCGTCGACCAGCCGCGTATTGAGGCTGCCGTCCGTGAGATTCTGCTCGCGATTGGTGAGGATCCGGACCGTGATGGTCTGCAGCAGACCCCGGCTCGTGTGGCGCGTGCCTACGCGGAGTTCTTCTCGGGCCTGCACCAGGACGCCGGCGAGATTCTGGGTACGACCTTCGACATTGCCCACTCTGAGATGGTGCTGGTGAAGGACATTCCGTTTTACTCGACCTGTGAGCACCACCTGGTGCCGTTCCACGGTGTGGCGCATGTGGGTTACATTCCGGGCCCGGACGGTAAGGTTACCGGCCTGAGCAAGCTCGCCCGCGTGGTGGATTTGTACGCTCGCCGCCCGCAGGTGCAGGAGCGTCTGACCACGCAGGTGGTGGAGGCTTTGGAGGAGCACCTGAACCCGCGCGGCGCGATTGTGGTGATTGAGGCTGAGCACATGTGCATGTCGATGCGCGGTGTGCGTAAGCCGGGCGCGAAGACCGTGACCAGCGCGGTACGCGGCGCGCTCATGAACACCGCAACCCGTGCGGAGGCGATGAGCCTGATTTTCTCGCAGCGCTAAGCCCACCGGATGAGCATATAGCTATATGACAGGGGGCAGGATTCTAAGGAATCCTGCCCCCTGCGCTATGCGGTCGCATTTGTTGGGCTGTATGACGAGAGCCCTTGCATGAAGAGCATTAGTGATTGTAAAGTTGTTACTACTAGAACCGGCACCACTGCCTGATGAATGATTGAGAATTCTGAAGGAGTACAGGACCGGTCTTCTTTTTTATCTTCAGTAGATTCGGGTCTTGTTACGGTGCGGGAAGTTAAAGATTTTAAAAGCTACGGTGAGCAACTAGCCATACTCGAAGGGCGAGGGATGGCGATAGAAAATCGTGAAGAAGCGATTGAATCCCTCGCCAAGGTTAATTACTACCGTCTTAGCGGATATTGGCATGCCCTACGCCAGACTGAGCGTGATGCCTCTGGAGAGACTACCCCGGTTGACCAGTTTAGAGAAGGGGTACGTTTTGACGACGTTGTAGCTCTTTATGAGTACGACCGGCGTTTGCGTTCTATTGCACTTCCGCATTTATCCCAGCTTGAAGTGTACCTACGAGCTAGGCTGGGGTATTTACTGGGAGAGATTGACCCGCTAATTCACGAGAAGGAAAATCTACTAGATGTAGCTCCTGCAAGGAGAGAAATCTGGAATAAGTTTGTTCGGATTTGTGGTGACTCTCTTCAGCGTTCTAAGGAAGATTTCGCTGTACATCACATAGAACAATACGATGGTAAAGTCCCTGTTTGGGTGCTGGTAGAGGTTCTAGATTTGGGAGCCTTACAGACTCTATATATGATTTCTCCGCGACGAGTTCGTCGCCAGATAGCGCAGGATATGAACTGTACCGATCCGCAGCTTGGAAGCTGGATACGTTCGTTGAGAGGCATTCGAAATATCTGCGCACATCAGGCACGACTGTATAACAGGGTGCATTCCAAAGTTCTTCTACCTAGGGCAACATCGGGTAGAAGGGCCGAGAGTCCTGAAATCCGTGAGGTTATTGACTTATTCGGTGTTCCTCAACGTGAAGAGAACCATAAAATGCGTAAGACCTTCGGCATGCTCACTCTCCTCAAATATCTGATGGACCAGGGTGGAATCGGGGATACGGAATCTCTAACGCGGATTCTGAAGGAACGTCCTAATATTTCCGTTCCTGGAGTTGATATCTCCCGGGCAATGGGTATACCGCAAGGTTGGGAAGAAACCCGTTTGTGGAGCTAAATTATTCACGGCCTATAGACACGCTAAAAGGGGCGGAGGTTTTCACCTCCGCCCCTTTTGCCGTGCGGTTGTGTCCCTTGGAGCCGACGGCACCGGCAATGGTGCCGTACAAACCCCGAAGAAGACTCAAAGACCCTTAGCGGGCTTCGTTCTTATCGTCCCAACCCAGCGCAAGAGTCACAATCAGGCCCACAGCAATAAAGCCGCAACCGGTTGCGGTGCCGAAAGCAATCCAGCGGACCGCGGGGGCGCCTTCAGCAAGCACAATGGTCACAAGCGCAGCAAGAGCCACCAGGGACAGGATCCAAGCGCCGGTCTTCATATTCACGATGAGTCACTTCCTAGAGTATGTATGTGTATGAGGTGCCCAACCCACACCGCTGTGACGCAGGCAGAGCATACCCTCCCAGGATACCCCTAAATCGGTATGCCATATGCAAATATGGCGCGCTGTGTCATCCGGCAGATTCGGTACGATAAACCCATGACTGAATCCACACACACCACCCGTGTAGCCACCCTGCCCTGCGACGTGCTCGCCGCCGAACGCACCCTCGTGATGGGCATCCTCAACGTCACCCCCGACTCCTTCAGCGACGGCGGCCAGCACTACGCCGCCACCGACGCCATCGCCCACGCCGCCCGCATGATTGCCGAGGGCGCCTCCATTATCGACATTGGCGGTGAGTCCACCCGCCCCGCCGGTGCCGTGCGCATCAGCGTGGAGGAGGAGCAGCGCCGCATCCTGCCCGTCATCGAGGCAGTCGCGCAGATGGGCACCACCATCAGCGTTGACACCATGAACCCGCAGACCGCCCGCGCCGCCATTGCCGCCGGTGCGCACATTATCAACGATGTGTCCGGTCTGAACGTGAGCGATGAAATGATTGAAACCGCCGCTGAACTGCAGGTGCCGTACATCCTCATGCACGCCCGCGGCACCTCCCAGACCATGGACAGCCTGGCGGAGTACCCGCGCGGCGTGGTCACCGAGGTTGTGGAGGAGCTGACCGGCCTGCGTGAGCGTTTCCTCGCCGCCGGTGTGCTGCCGCAGAACCTGATTCTTGACCCGGGTCTGGGCTTCGCGAAGGGCGGCATGCAGGATTGGGAGCTGCTCGCCGCCATTGACGAGCTACAGGGTCTGGGGCACCGCCTGCTCATTGCCGGTTCCCGCAAGCGTTTTATCGCCAACGCCCTGACTGCGGCGGATATGGCGCTGGCTGAGCGCCTGAACGCGAGCGGTTTCACCGCAACCGATGCGGGCGAGGCGGAACGCGAACTGTGGCAGTCGCTGTCGGAGCCGCGCCCGGCTGAGCACCGTGCGGCAGCCTCCGCGGCGGTGACCGCCCTGGTGGCGGCGCGCGGCGTGTGGGCGGTGCGCGTGCACGACGTGCCCGCCAGCGTGGATGCGGTGACGGTCGCCTCCGCGCTGCGCTCCGTAAGCTAAGGCTCTGCCAGCTAGAACCACTACCCACAACCTCCGACTACCCGAATACCCTCTAGGAGACCCCCCAATGACCCAGGCAGATTACGCCCGCCACGACCGCATCACCCTCACCGGCATTACCGCCAAGGGCTACCACGGCGTGCTCGACTTTGAGAAGCGCGACGGCCAGCCCTTCGTCGTGGACGCGACCCTGTACAGCGATTTTTCCGCCGCAGCCGCCACGGATGACCTGACGAAGACCACGAACTACGCGCTCGTGGTTGACCTGATTCACCGCCACGTGACGAACGGTTCGCTGGACCTGATTGAGACCCTCGCGGTGAACATTGCCGAGGGTATCCTTGCGATGTTTGAGCTTGTGGAGGCGGCGGAGATTACCGTATCGAAGCCGCAGGCGCCGATTGAGTTGCCGTTCGGTAACGTTGCGGTGAGCGTGTTCCGTGAGCGTGCCGCGGAGCGTGTCGTAGAGGGCGGCCGCTAGTGGCTGGCACCCAGACAACCGATACGCAGAAGCCCAACACCCTGAAACACCGCGCGGTGCTGGCGTTGGGCTCGAATCTGGGCGAAAGCGAAGACACCCTGGAGCGTGCCGTCGCCGACCTGGTGGCGGGCGGCGTGCAGCTGGTGCGCGCCTCCGGGTTGTACCGTACCGCCCCGGTGGGTGGCCCGGTGGGTCAGCCGGATTTCGTGAACGCGGTCATTGAGGTGGCCACTGACCTGGGCGCCTACGAGCTGCTGAAGCTGTGTAATGCGGTGGAGGCGGCGCATCACCGTGAGCGCCTGGTGCGTTGGGGCCCGCGCACCCTCGATATTGACGTGATTGACTATGACGGCGTGATCTCTGAGGATCCGGTGCTGACTTTGCCGCATCCGCGGGCGCAGGAGCGTGCTTTCGTGCTGGTGCCGTGGGCGCAGATGGACCCGCAGGCACACTTGACGGTGACCCGGCGTGCGGAGCCTTCGGGGGAGCGGCCGGATGAGGTTCCTGCGCCGCTGAGCCGCGAGGTCGTGAACGTTGCGGAGCTGTCCCGCACGCTGCTTGGGGCGGATGAAGACGCTATCAGCTATATGCGTGAGATGCAGGTACCTGATCAGCCTTAAATGTGGCACTCTGGAAGGTAGAGGAACCTACCGAAAGGAAACACCATGAAGCCCCTGAGTTATCGGGCGATTATTGTGGCGGCTGTGTGCGGTGCCGCTGCCGCTCTTATGGTGAATTCCGCGATGATTGGCGCCGGTTTTGGTGAGCTGAATTTTTCGTGGATGCTCGGCGCGGTGTGCCTGCTGGTTGCGGCGGGCGCCGTGTGGCTGGGCGTGCAGGTGGCTCGTTATCGTCGTATTCAGACGCGTGAGAAGGTACCCCATATGGGCCCGATTCTTGCGGCGCGTGCGGTGGCGTATGCGCAGGGTTCCATCATGACCGGTGCCCTGTTGACGGGCTGGTGCGCTGCGATTCTTGGCTACCATGTGGCGATGGTGTCTGTGCGCGGTTTTTCGGTGGTCTTTTGGGAGGTTCTTGTTAATTGTGTGGGCAGTGTTGCCCTGCTGATTGCTGGCCTGTGGGCTCAGCATTGTTGTCGTATTCCGCCGGAGGATGATGAGGATGCGGCCTCCTCTTCCGGTGCTGTAAAGCCGCGAGAGGGAGGAACCTATGTCGGCTCCTAACCAGAATAGTTATTCGCCGAATGGTCAGTACGGGCAGGACGCCCAACAGGGTCAGTATGGTCAGAGCCAGCCTGCTCAGCAGAACCAGTACGGGCAGTACCAGCAACCCTACGGTCAGGCTGGTGCCCCGTATGGACAGCAGACCCCGTATGACCAGCAAGCGCAGTATGGGCAACAGACACAGCACGGTCAGCAGGTTCCGCCCGCTGCCGCGTACCCGAACGCGCCTCAGCCGGTTCCCGCGCAGCCGGTAAGCTCTCAGTCGGTTCCCGCGCAAGCCGTGCCGGACCCGCAGTGGGTGCCCGCCGCATCCGGCTACCTGACGGTTCGTTTTGTTCACACTATTTCTGCCTTGGCGCTCCCGATTCTTGCGGGTGTTGCCGTGTATTGTGCGGGCGCGTTCTTCGGCGGCCCGGAGGCGCTACGCATCGTCGGTCTGGCGGTGGTCGCGGTGTTTGGTCTGTGGGGTCTGTGGTGGATTCTGACCACGCCGCGCCGTACTCGCGCGCTCGGCTACGCGCTGGAGTCGAATCACCTGATGGCTCGCCGCGGTATCGTATTCCGTTCGATGAGCTCCATGCCGTACGGCCGCATCCAGTATGTTGATGTGGATTCGGGCCCTCTGGAGCGCATGTGCGGTGTTGCCCGCCTGACGGTGCGCACCGCGGGTACGACCACCGGCACGATGGTGCTGTTCGGTATTCCGCTGAACGTGGCGGAGGAGCTGCGTGCAGATCTGGTGCGCCGCGCCGATGAGCGAATGGCGGCACTCTAATGAGTACCCCGGTTCCGAATAATAACGCCCCGAACTCTCAGGAGCAGAAGTGGTGGCGTGCCGATATCCGCACGTTCATCATGAACCTCTGGTTCATTATTCTGTTAGCGTTTGGTTTCTTCCAGAGTATTATCCTGAATATTTTGACCACCCCGCCGAACGAGTGGGGCGCGCGCCTGACGCAGGCATTTGATGAGAACAGCAGCTACTTCAGCGCAACGTACTCGCAGCTTATCGGCTTCGCCGTGCTCGTGCTGATTCTGGTTGCTGGCTCGATTGATTGGTGGTTTACCCGCTACAGCCTGGACGATTTGGCGATTCACCGCCGTAGCGGTTTTCTGTTCAAGAAGAACCGCACGATTCGTCTGGAGAGCGTGCAGAGCGTGGACATTTCGCGTCCTCTGGTGGCGCGCCTGCTGGGTGTGTCGGAGCTTCGTTTTGAGGTGGCTGACGGCTCTTCGGAGGCGCTGCACATCAAGTACGTTTCCGCCCGCAAGGCGGAGGTTCTGCGCCGTACCGCGATGGCGAGCATCAACCTGTTGCGTTCGGAGGCGGCGGGCCGCCCGGTCGACGTGCTGCCCGAGAGCATGCAGATTTCGGCGGAGCGCATGCCGGACGCGGATCAGCTGCATCAGCCGTTCGAGGCATCTTACGAGGCGTCCTATGGTGCGCCCGTACAGAGCGGCACCCAGCCCACTAATCAGCAGATGGCACCTCAGCAGGGCGGCTACTCGCAGCCCGCACCCGAGCAGGGCATCCAGCAGCCCGGCGCATCCCGCCGCGGCGCTCGCATGCCGATGCCGGTCGCGGCTGACCCCTCGCAGCCGCCGATTTTCCGCATCTCGAATGTGCGTCTGATTGCCTCCATCATGCTGGAGCACCTGGTGTGGCTGGTGCCCGCCGTGGCCCTCATGGTTGGCATTGCCGTCTTCGCCGCGATCATGGGTGGCGAGAGCCCGTTCCTGATTTTCATGGCGTTGCTGCCCGGTATGTTCGCGCCCATGGTCGGTTACGTGGTTGCCCTCTGGACGCGTTTTGATGGCGCCGCGAACTTCAAAATCACCCCCAGCGGTCAGGGTGGCGTGACCCTGCGGTACGGTTTCACCGGCACGCACACCCAGAACGTGATGGTTGAGCGTATTCAGGCACTCGCCGTGGAGCAGTCCATCCTGTGGCGTGCGTTCGGCTGGTACCGCATCAAGATGACCATTGCCGGTATTGGTATTGAGAAGAACGACAACCAGAAGGTTGTGACCCGCAATGTTGCCCTGCCGGTTGGCAATAAGCAGGAGACGCTGATGGTGTTGCGCCTGCTGTTGCCCGCCCTGGATGAGGCGCAGGCGCAGGTGCTGCTGGATACCGCTGATGGTTCGCTGAAGAGTCAGAAGCCGCAGGTTCCGGCAATGATTGTGACGCCCTCTTCGGCGCGCTGGATGGACCTGCTCACCTGGAAGCGTAACGGCGTGACCACGGTCGGTTACACTGCCGGTTCGGTGCAGGCGAGCACCCGCATTGATTCTGATGCGGCACGTTCGAGCGTTGGTGAGCATACGCGGGGCGACCTGCTGCTGATTCGTGGCGGCTACTTTATCCGCACGCTGTCGATTGTTCCGGTCAGCCGTGTGCTGAGCGTGAGCCGAGGTCAGGGTCCGCTGCAGCGTGCCTTCGGATGCGCGAGTGTGCATTTCGGTACGGTGCCCGGCCCGGTGCGCACGCTCATGATGCACTTGCCGCCGCGTGTCTGCGAGGACCTGGTGTGGTTGATGACGGTTCGGCTGGAGGGTATTGAGCCTTACTACCGCGTACCGGTGATGAGTGGGCGTCCCTAAGCCAGTCCGTCAGTTGAGCTTCCCCGCCGGGTTAGCGGGCAGCAAAACTGCAGATCGCGCCCTGCCGTCAGTGTTCTTCGTGACACCGACGGCAGGGGCTGCGTAAAAGGGAGAATATACTTAAAGCCGTGATACAGCATTCAAAACCTGCGCGTTTAGGCATTGGAATTATTTCCGCCGGGAGGGTCGGATCCGTCCTCGGTGCGGCTTTGCGCGCCTGTGAGCACACTATTGTGGGCGTTCACGCGGTGTCTGAGGCTTCTCAGGAGCGCGCCGCGATGCTGCTTCCCGATGTGCCGCTGCTGCCGGTGGAGCAGATTGCTGAGCGTAGCGAATTGCTGATTCTTGCGGTTCCCGATGATGAGCTGCCGGGCCTCGTCACCTACCTGGCGTCCTCGGGAAGTATTACCGCCGGTCAGATTCTGGTGCACACCTCCGGCCGTCACGGCACTGAGGTTCTGGCACCGGCGACCGCGCTGGGCGCTATCGGTTTGGCGATTCACCCCGCCATGACGTTTACCGGCATGTCCGTGGACCTGCAGCGCCTGAACGGCACCTGCTTCGCCGTGACCGGGCCTGCACCGTTCATCCCGATTGCTCAGGCACTCGTGGTGGAGATGGGCGGTGAACCCGTGCACGTTGCCGAGGCCGACCGAGCGCTCTACCACGCCGCTCTAGCGCACGCCGCGAACCACCTCGTGACCATCCTGGGTCAGTCCCAGCAGATGCTCGCCTCCATCGGTATTGAGGACCCGGCACGCTACATGGGGCCGCTCGTGCGAGCCGCCGTGGACAATGCGCTCGCCAGCGGTGAGGGTGCTCTCACCGGGCCCGTGGCACGCGGAGACGCCGGCACCGTGAAGGCTCACCTTCAGGCTCTGAATGAGTACTCAGAGCATGAGAAAACAGGTGATATTACAGACTCTTATGCCGCTCTGGCACACGCAACCGCAAAAAGAGCGCATAATAGAGGTTTGTTAAACGATGAACAACTGGGACGAATTGAGAATCTGCTGGGTGAGTCTTCGGACCGCAACCACCCCGGCGATATTGATGATTCAGCCCCCGAAAACAAGGAGTTCTCGTCATGACTGAGACTTCGATGCCCCGAGTCGTGACCACCATTGCGGATTTCCGCACGGCAATCACCGAATCCCTTGCCGCAGCGCAGGAAGAACTGGACCGGGCAGCCCGCCAGGAGGCGGAGCAGAACGGCACCGCAGTTCAGTACAAGAACGCATCCCTGGGCTACGTGCCCACCATGGGCGCCCTGCACGACGGCCACGCAACCCTGTTGCGTCGCGCCGCTGAACAGAACGATGTAGTGGTCGCCTCCATTTTCGTGAACCCGCTGCAGTTTGGCCCCGGCGAGGATTACGAAGCATACCCGCGCACCCTGGAGGCAGACGCTGCCCTGGCTGGTGCCGCCGGTGTTGACATTATTTTTGCCCCCGAGGTTGAAGAGATGTACCCCGACGGTGACCCGCTCATCCGCATTTCGAGCGGCGAGCTGGGCACCAAGTTTGAGGGTGCGACCCGTCCGGGCCACTTTGATGGCGTGCTGGCCGTGGTCAATAAGTTCTTCAACATTATTCGCCCCGCAGCCGGTAACCACCCGGTGAATGCGTACTTCGGTCAGAAGGACGCTCAGCAGTACATCCTGATTCAGCGTATGGTGCGCGATTTCAACCACGACGTGACCATGCGCCCTGTGGCGATTGTTCGCGAAGATAACGGCCTGGCGCTGTCTTCGCGTAATAGCTACCTGTCGGATGAGGAGCGCGAGTCTGCCCTGGTGCTGTCCCGCACCCTGGCGATGCTGCGTGAGAATTCGCTGAACCGTGGCTTCCACGAGATTGATTTGGACGGTGCGCGTGAGCGTATCAACTCCACTCCGGGTGTGCGCCTTGACTACCTGGAACTGGTCGACCCGATGACTTTCGGTGAGCCGACTGAGGAGTCGGAGCGAGTGCTGGCACTGGTTGCTGCGTTCGTTGGACCGACCCGCCTGATTGACAACATGGACCTGCGCTAAGCGTTCGTTCGTTTAGAAGAGTCCCCAACACACTACACAGATAGGTATCACTGTGAGCACTGAGCACACTGCCGCACCGGCGATTGCTGATATGTCCGAGCAGATGCAGATTCGCCTGGAAAAGCGTGCGAAGCTGATCGAGTCGGGTCGCGAGGCATACCCGGTGGGTCTGCTGGATTCTGAGGGTAACCGCGTGGAGCCCAACCACATTGAGGATCTGCGCGCCGAGTACGATCCGAAGCTGGCTGCTGAGGAGCTGAAGGCTGGCGACGAGACTGACCGTGTGGTGCATGTTGGTGGCCGCGTGGTGTTCGTCCGTAACACCGGTAAGCTGTGCTTTGCGACCCTGCAGGGTGGTACCGAGGGTAAGCGTATCCAGGCGATGCTGTCGCTGGCTGAGGTTGGCGAGGAGTCCCTGTCTGAGTGGAAGTCCCTGGTTGACCTGGGTGACCACGTGTTCGTGACCGGCCGCGTGATTGTTTCTCGCCGCGGTGAGCTGTCCATTATGGTGACCGACTGGAAGATGGCGTCGAAGGCGCTGCGCCCCATGCCGGTTCTGCACAAGGACCTGAACGAGGAAACCCGTGTTCGCCAGCGTTACCTGGATCTGATGGTTCGCGAGGAGGCTCGCGAGCTGGTGAAGAAGCGAGCCCTGATTACCCGCACCGTCCGCCGCGTGCTGGAAGATCACGGCTACATTGAGGTTGAGACCCCCGTTCTGCAGCTGGTGCACGGTGGCGCGACGGCTCGCCCGTTCCGTACTCACCTGAACGCTTTTGACCAGCCGATGACCATGCGTATTGCGACTGAGCTGCCGCTCAAGCGTGCAGTGGTTGGTGGCATTGACCGCGTGTACGAGATTGGTCGCGTGTTCCGTAACGAGGGCGTGGACTCGACCCACAGCCCCGAGTTCACCACCCTGGAGTGCTACGAGACCTATGCTGATCAGTTCGTGATGGCTGAGCGCATGAAGGAGATTATCCAGAGCTGCGCGAAGGCTGTCGGCACTGAGCGTATTGAGACTGAGAACGGCACCATTGACCTGTTTGGTGAGTGGAAGTGGGTTGGCGTGTACCCGGGCCTGTCCGAGGCTGTGGGCGTTGAGATCACCCCCGAGACTGACGCTTCCGTTCTGCGCGAAATTGCTGAGAAGCACGAGGTGGACATCGACCCGAAGTGGGACGCTGAGAAGCTGGTGACCGAGCTCTTCGGTGAGATCGTTGAGCCGACCCTGGTGAACCCGACCTTCGTGTACGATTACCCGCCGAGCGCTCAGCCGCTGGCTCGTCCGCACCGTTCCGGTGAGCCCCTGATTGAGGCGTGGGACCTGATTATTGGCGGTATGGAGCGCGGTACCGCGTTCTCCGAGCTGATTGACCCGGTCATTCAGCGTGAGCGCCTGACCGCCCAGTCGCTGCTGGCTGCTGCCGGTGACGATGAGGCGATGGAGCTGGATGAGGACTTCCTGCGCGCCCTGGAGCACGGTGCACCCCCGATGGGTGGCCTGGGTCTGGGCATTGACCGTCTGATTATGTTGCTGGCGGGCGATCAGGATCCGGAGCGTCCGGGTACTGTGGTGCGTCAGCCCGGTATTCGTGAGACTATTCTCTTCCCCCTGATGAAGCCGGAGGCCTAAGCTTCCCCTTCACCTGTGAGGGTGTTAATGCGGCGGGTGCCGCGGATACGGTTGTATCTGCGGTACCCGCCGTTTTCTGTGTACTCTTTTGCACGGTGTATAGCTTCTGGGGTGGGGTTTCTGTTTATTTACACAGGTCAGGGGCGTTTTTACTCTATTCTGGTGCTGATTTATGCTGCTCTATTCACTCTGTCGGGGGTTTCTGCTCTTATGCATGAACGCGTTACATAGAAAATAATGAGGGGTTGAGAGGTGGCAGAATTTCGCTTTTGAATAGGGCTGAAATGTATGGTGTGAATGGTCTAATGTGCAGGCTCGTGCGGGCGCTATATTGCGCTCAGATTGTCGGGGACGCCGGGGCGCATTATTAGGTGTCTTTGTCTCTGGGGGCTGTGTCTGCTGTCTGGAAGAATCCAAAGTATTTGCACTCTAAACTTCACTTTAATGTTCTTGTAGCGAGTGCAGATTTAGCGGGGATGCACAGAAGCGATATATCGCTGCGGGTGATTGGTGCATTGTTTCAATGCTCAGAATATTTTCGGAATTTTTAATACAGTTCTGTTACTATATGAAAGAAAATTAGTACATAAATATATCCGGCACATTATTTTCTCAATCCCGATAGAGGCTTTTGAGTTTACTCCACAGGATATATGCAACAGATGAGGAGGTGCCTCAATGGCACAGAAGGTTCGCATCATCCTTGAAGACGATCTCGACGGCGGCCCCGCAGACGAAACTATCCGTTTTGGCCTGGACGGCGCTCACTACGAAATCGATCTGTCCTCCGCAAACGCAGCTCGCCTGCGTGACGCTATCCGCCCCTTCGTAGCGAAGTCCCGCCGCGTGCAGGGCACCGCTACCCAGCGCACCCGTGCTCCCCGTGGCACCGCTGCTCCGGTTAAGCGCAACCCCGAGACCGCAGCAATCCGCGAATGGGCTAAGGCTAACGGTCACAAGGTTTCTGACCGTGGCCGCATCCACCAGGATGTTCAGGACGCATACTACGAAGCAATGAAGGCTCAGGGTTAAAGGCTCTTAGTATTCATGCTGTCGGAGGGTTTGGTGCTTTAGGGCTCTAATTCTTCGGACGCTAAAGGCGGATGGTGTTCTCACCATCCGCCTTTAGTTGTGCTCCGGTATTTCTTGATATGCGCTGCATATCTGAGGAGGGTGGAGTGTTTTTATATCACCTACCCCAATTAACTATTTACATGTAAAACATATTGATCCTTTGCCAATGCCCGCTTCTGAATTATTAGGAGGAAGATGCGGGGAATCGGATGCACAATCTGGTGTCGAGTGCGGGTTCCCCATTTAGGTTTCATGCATTGGCAGGAACGCTAAAGGTAATGGTGCATTAATCTCTTCAAAGCGGGGGATATGCGCTGTGATATTCATGCGGTCGTTGAGTCGAGTATTCCATCGAAGGGGCTGGAATGTACTGACTGGAATTTTTGAATAATTAGGGGCCCTGCACCTTCTGTGGGGCTTTCGGAACTTACGGATTATCTCCTGATGGGGTGCCGAAATGATGCGGGAATTATCCGGAAAATAAGCGCCGTGTTATCCGGCAAATATTTTTGCGAATTATTGAAATTTCTCACTTAAACATATAAATTTTTAAAAATTTCTGCAATATATTCATGCACGTGCAGGAAACAAGCGGTTTAGGCGTTGGTCTATGTGGGTTCTTGTGGGTTCGCTTCTTCCGCAATCCCTCGTATCGGCACCGTAGCCCCGCAGAACCCACCTGTAACACCTCCCGGCGGTACATCCGACGGCAATATGCGCACACTCTGCACAGGAAACCCCGGCAAAAGTAGCTAGCCCCGGGAAAAGCAGCTAGGACCGGCAAAAGTAGCTAGCCCCGGCAAAAACAGCTGGCCTCGGGAGAAGCAGTCAGCACCGACAAAAACAGATAGCACCGACCGGGCGGCGCTCATCCGCCTTCAGGTAGGGTTGCCTGCGTGAGCTAGACCCCTCAAAACTGCCCCCGAGCCCCGCCAGAAGCCCCGAAACCGCGCCTAAACCGCCCCGAACAGCTCATCTGTTCTCTTGATGGCGAACAGACGCCCATCAGCCCGCCCTTTCAGCCGCGCTCAACGTACTCTTGTATCAATAGGAAAATGCAAGGAGTGCGTAAATGTTTGAACGCTTTACCGATCGAGCTCGGCGTGTTGTGGTGCTTGCCCAGGAAGAGGCACGCATGCTCAACCACAACTACATCGGTACCGAACACCTGCTGCTCGGTCTGATTCACGAGGGCGAAGGCATCGGTGCTCGCGCCCTGGAATCATTGGGCGTTACCCTGAACGCAGTACGTGAACAGGTTCAGGACATCGTCGGCCCCGGCCCCCAGGCGCCTAACGGCCACATCCCCTTCACCCCGCGCGCGAAGAAGGTTCTCGAACTGTCCATGCGCGAGGCTATTCAGCTGAACCACGGCTACATCGGCACCGAACACATCCTGCTGGGCATGGTTCGTGCAAACGAGGGCGTGGCAAACCAGGTGCTGGTCAAGCTGGGCGCTGAGCCCGCTGCCGTGCGCCAGGCCGTGATGGACTTGATTTCCGGCTACCCCGGCAACAACTCCGGTGAAAAGGAAACCGCCGGCGTGGGTGCAGGCAACTCTCGCGAAGGCACTCCCGCGGGTTCGACCATCCTGGATCAGTTCGGCCGCAACCTCACCGCAGCAGCGCGTGAGGGCGAGCTGGACCCGGTCATCGGCCGCCACAAGGAGATGGAACGCGTCATGCAGGTCCTCTCCCGCCGTACTAAGAACAACCCCGTGCTGATTGGTGAGCCCGGTGTCGGTAAGACCGCCGTCGTGGAGGGCCTGGCACAGGCTATCGTGCACGGTGACGTCCCCGAAACCCTCAAGGACAAGCACCTGTACACCCTGGACCTGGGCTCCCTGGTCGCAGGTTCGCGCTACCGCGGTGACTTCGAAGAGCGCCTGAAGAAGGTTCTGAAGGAGATTCGCTCCCGCGGCGACATCATCCTGTTCATTGACGAGATCCACACCCTCGTTGGTGCAGGTGCCGCAGAGGGCGCAATTGACGCTGCCTCCATCCTCAAGCCCATGCTGGCTCGAGGCGAACTGCAGACCATCGGTGCAACCACCCTGGACGAGTACCGCAAGCACATTGAGAAGGACGCCGCCCTGGAGCGCCGCTTCCAGCCGATTCAGGTTGATGAGCCCTCTCAGGAGCTCGCCGTGCAGATCCTCAAGGGCGTGCGCGATAAGTACGAGGCACACCACCGCGTCACCATTACCGACGAGGCTATCGAGACTGCCGTGAACCTTGCGGCACGCTACATCTCTGACCGCTTCCTGCCGGATAAGGCTGTCGACCTGATTGACGAGGCGGGCGCACGCCTGCGCATCAAGCGCATGACCGCACCCCCGGAAATCAAGCTGCTCGACGAGAAGGCCGCCAAGCTGCGCCAGCAGAAGGAAGACGCCATCAACTCCCAGGATTACGAGAAGGCCGCAGGCCTGCGTGATCAGGAGCAGAAGGTCCTGGCTGAGAAGGAAGAAGCCGAGAAGGCATGGCGCGAAGGCGGCGACGCATTCGGCACCGTGACCCCCGAGGTTATTTCTGAGGTTCTGGCCGCTTCCACCGGTGTTCCCGTCTACAAGATCACCGAGGAAGAGTCCAGCCGCCTGCTGACCATGGAGCAGGAGCTCCACAAGCGCGTTATCGGTCAGGAGCACGCTATTGCGGCACTGTCCCGCGCTATCCGCCGTACCCGCGCAGGTCTGAAGGACCCGCGCCGTCCCGGTGGTTCGTTCATCTTCGCCGGTCCGACCGGTGTGGGTAAGACCGAGCTTGCCAAGGCTCTTGCCGAGTTCCTGTTTGGCGATGAGGATTCGCTCATCACCCTGGATATGTCCGAGTACCAGGAGAAGCACACCGTCTCCCGTCTGTTCGGTGCGCCTCCCGGCTACGTTGGCTACGATGAGGGCGGCCAGCTGACCGAGAAGGTCCGCCGCAAGCCGTTCTCCGTGGTCCTGTTCGACGAGGTTGAGAAGGCCCACGCCGACCTGTTCAACTCGCTGCTGCAGATTCTGGAAGACGGTCGCCTGACCGACTCGCAGGGTCGCGTGGTGGACTTCAAGAACACCGTCATCATCATGACCACCAACCTGGGCTCGCGCGACGTGAACCGCCGCATCCCGGTTGGTTTCCAGGCGATGGACGACACCGCAGCCGACTACGAGCGCATGCAGGCACGCGTGATGGAGAACCTCAAGGAGCACTTCCGCCCCGAGTTCCTCAACCGCGTGGATGACATTATCGTCTTCCCGCAGCTCTCCGAGTCTGAGATTCTGCAGATTGTGGACCTGTTCGTGGGTCGCCTGGCTAAGCGCCTGGCGGAGCAGGATATGTCCATTGAGCTGACCAACGCTGCGAAGGTCCTCATGGCGGCTAAGGGTTACGACCCGTCCATGGGTGCTCGTCCGCTGCGCCGTGAGATGCAGCGCAACATTGAGGACGCCCTGTCTGAGAAGATCCTCTTCGGCGACATCAAGCCCGGTGAGAAGATCACCGTGGACGTTGAGGGCGAGGGCGACTCCGCGAAGTTCGTCTTCTCTTCTCAGCCGATGAAGGAGCTGGCTCTGGACTCGGTGCAGGAGCTGAACGAGGATGCCGCAGAGGCTCCCGCAGCTGAGGCACCTGCTGCTGAAGGTCAGGGCAACGACTAAGCTCTGGAATAAGTCCTAGGTAGCTAGGCTTAGCGCACTAAACGCCTGAGGGGCGGTACCGGAATTATTCGGTACCGCCCCTCAGGCATTTCTATTATAAGCCCCAGGAGCCTCTAGGAGCCTGTCTGCGGCGGGTACTAGAGCGAGACGAGCACAGTACCGCCCTGCGTGACTTCGCGGGCGAGAGAGTCCGCCAGAAGCCCCGCGTAGCAGCGCTGCAGCTGCTCGGCGGCGGGGGAGAGCGCATACAGCGCCTTGAGCGGGCGATGCACCGCGGCGGGTGCATCCGCCGGGAAGGCCAAGTCAGGCGAAGCCGTATCGCCAGCCGAAGCTACACCCGCGCTCAAAATCAGCTCACGATTCACCGGCTCATGCGCCGCACGCAGCACCGCCATGACTGCGCCGCGCACCTGGCGGTCCGTGCCGTGCCAGCTCTGACCCTTGGGGGTGTAGTCCGCCTCCGGCTTGCCTGCCGCAACCCAGGCGCACAGATCCTCCACCGGGCACAGCTGACAGGTCGGGGACTTTGCCGTGCAGACCAGCGCGCCGAGCTCCATGGTTGCCGCATTCCACAGGCAGGAGGTGGGGGTGTCGGCGGGCATGAGCGCCTCCGCCAGGCGAGTCTCAGCAGCCGTCAACGAACGCGAGGGCAACGCCTTGCCGGAGACAGCGCGCGCATGCACGCGGCGGATATTCGTATCAATCACCGTCGCGCGTAGACCGAATGCGAACACGCTAATCGCCGCCGCCGTGTAGGAGCCCACGCCCGGCAGCGCCAGTAGCGCATCGTAGTCGGCGGGAACCTCGCCGCCGTGCTGCTCCACAATCGCTACAGCGGCACCGTGCAGACGCTGCGCGCGGCGCGGGTAACCCAGGCGGCCCCAGGCGCGCACCGCCTCCGAGGTGGGCTCGGCGGCAAGGTCAGCGGGGGCGGGCCAGCGGCGCATCCACTCCTCCCACACGGGCAGCACGCGCTTGACGGGGGTCTGCTGTAGCATGAACTCGCTGACCATCACACCCCAGGGGGTGCACTCGTCGCGGCGCCACGGAAGGTCGCGTGCCTGGTCGAGGAACCACCGGTTGATTCGGTGGTGGAGCGCCTCGGTATTCGTGCCTTCGGGCAGGGTAGGTTCCGGGCGTGTGCGTGCGGTGCGTTTGGGCTCTGAGGTCATCCGAAAAGCCTACGCCACAGGGCATATATTCCCAAAACCGCATGAATAGAGTTCACTGTGAATCTCAGGGTTAAACCCGGTATCCTTGAGGTATGTCTGAAAATGGTCCCGTTCTGCCTCCCGAAGTCTACCGCCGCCGTCGTATCGTGGCGGTTATTGCTCTGCTCGCTGTCATTCTGCTGTTGGTCGCTGGCGTGACCTCCATGGTCGGCATGATTAACGGCAAGAAGGACGCCACTGTAGCCTCCACTGCGACGGCTTCCGGTGCGCCCTTCCAGAGCTTCAGTGCTCGCCCCTCCGAAACTGCTTCGGCCACCCCGTCCGCTAGCGCGACTGCCTCTGCAACCGCGTCGGCTACTGCTTCGGCAACCCCCTCGGTGACCGCTTCTGCGGCACCCATTGCAAGCGTGACCACCGCAGCGGCAACCCCTGCGGCAACCACCCCTGCGGCGACCCCGACTACCCCCGTGCCGGCACCCTCGGTGACCACTGCGGTTGCTGTTGCGGCGTGCACCGCGAACGACCTGAAGGTGACCGTCACCCCCGCGAAGCGTACCTTCGCGGCCGGTGAGCAGGTGTCCTTCCACGTGACCTACACGAACTCCTCGAAGACCCCCTGCGCTGTGGGTGGCGAGGGTGCGAACACCGGCGTGGACCTGAACATCACCTCCGGTGCGGCTCAGGTGTACACCCGTAGCCTGTGCGCGGCGACCGCCGTTCAGAAGTCTGAGGTAGCCGCAGGTGCTGAGGGTGCAGCCGACCTGGCGTGGGATCGTAAGATCAACGTCCTGGGTTGCTCCTCCGCTTCGACCGCTCAGAAGGGCTCTTACTGGGCGACTGCCACGGTGAATGGTGTGACTTCGGCTCAGGTGAACTTTGTGATTCAGTAGTTCACTTCTATAGTTTTCGCCCGTGAATGGGCACGCAAAAGCCCCCGTGCTGGATATTCTTGAACTGCCTCCCGTTTCTTGGACAACGAAAATAAAGTCCAAGAAACAGGAGGCTTTTCATGTCTATAAATCTGGGAATGAGACACGATCGTTTGCTTCGGAAACAGGCAGCGCAAATGTTTGAGAGAGGATGTGGCTATCGTTTGACCGCCAGGAAGCTTGGTGTGTCTGCCGCGACTGTGAGAGA
>NZ_KV808285.1:0-5046 GCF_001812205.1 Rothia sp. HMSC069C10 | reverse complement strand
AGTCAGCTTGAGTCACGCACCCCCGTGTGTGATTCGCTGTTTGAGATCAGATTATCAAGCTTTTCTATTTTTTCAACGGAGAGTTTGATTCTGGCTCAGGACGAACGCTGGCGGCGTGCTTAACACATGCAAGTCGAACGATGAAGCCTAGCTTGCTAGGTGGATTAGTGGCGAACGGGTGAGTAATACGTGAGTAACCTACCTTTAACTCTGGGATAAGCCTGGGAAACTGGGTCTAATACCGGATACGACCAATCTCCGCATGGGGTGTTGGTGGAAAGCGTTATGTAGTGGTTATAGATGGGCTCACGGCCTATCAGCTTGTTGGTGAGGTAACGGCTCACCAAGGCGACGACGGGTAGCCGGCCTGAGAGGGTGACCGGCCACACTGGGACTGAGACACGGCCCAGACTCCTACGGGAGGCAGCAGTGGGGAATATTGCACAATGGGCGCAAGCCTGATGCAGCGACGCCGCGTGAGGGATGACGGCCTTCGGGTTGTAAACCTCTGTTAGCAGGGAAGAAGAGAGATTGACGGTACCTGCAGAGAAAGCGCCGGCTAACTACGTGCCAGCAGCCGCGGTAATACGTAGGGCGCGAGCGTTGTCCGGAATTATTGGGCGTAAAGAGCTTGTAGGCGGTTTGTCGCGTCTGCTGTGAAAGGCCGGAGCTTAACTCCGTGTATTGCAGTGGGTACGGGCAGACTAGAGTGCAGTAGGGGAGACTGGAATTCCTGGTGTAGCGGTGGAATGCGCAGATATCAGGAGGAACACCGATGGCGAAGGCAGGTCTCTGGGCTGTAACTGACGCTGAGAAGCGAAAGCATGGGGAGCGAACAGGATTAGATACCCTGGTAGTCCATGCCGTAAACGTTGGGCACTAGGTGTGGGGAACATTCCACGTTTTCCGCGCCGTAGCTAACGCATTAAGTGCCCCGCCTGGGGAGTACGGCCGCAAGGCTAAAACTCAAAGAAATTGACGGGGGCCCGCACAAGCGGCGGAGCATGCGGATTAATTCGATGCAACGCGAAGAACCTTACCAAGGCTTGACATATACTGGACCGCATCAGAGATGGTGTTTCCCTTCGGGGCTGGTATACAGGTGGTGCATGGTTGTCGTCAGCTCGTGTCGTGAGATGTTGGGTTAAGTCCCGCAACGAGCGCAACCCTCGTTCTATGTTGCCAGCACGTTATGGTGGGGACTCATAGGAGACTGCCGGGGTCAACTCGGAGGAAGGTGGGGATGACGTCAAATCATCATGCCCCTTATGTCTTGGGCTTCACGCATGCTACAATGGCCGGTACAGAGGGTTGCGATACTGTGAGGTGGAGCTAATCCCTAAAAGCCGGTCTCAGTTCGGATTGGGGTCTGCAACTCGACCCCATGAAGTCGGAGTCGCTAGTAATCGCAGATCAGCAACGCTGCGGTGAATACGTTCCCGGGCCTTGTACACACCGCCCGTCAAGTCACGAAAGTTGGTAACACCCAAAGCCGGTGGCCTAACCCTTTTGGGAGGGAGCCGTCTAAGGTGGGATTGGCGATTGGGACTAAGTCGTAACAAGGTAGCCGTACCGGAAGGTGCGGCTGGATCACCTCCTTTCTAAGGAGCACATTTAGTTGGCCATGCTGTCCGCGAGTGTCGGGTGGGTGGTTTTGCTCATGGGTGGAATGTTGGTTTTGGGTTGGATGAGGCGCATTGTTGGGTTTTGGGGTAACACATTGTGTGTTGTTCCTTTGTTTGCCTGGCATGGTGATGATGCGAACTGTTTTGTTTGTGTTGTTGTTGTGTTGTGGGTTGTTGTTTGAGAACTATATAGTGGACGCGAGCATCTTCTGGAATTTGCGTTGAATCAATGCTTTTGTGTTGGTTTGATTGTTGATTTTAGATTCTTATTTTTCTTGATTGTGTGTAAGTTATTAAGGGCACACGGTGGATGCCTTGGCATTAAGAGCCGATGAAGGACGTGTGAATCTGCGATAAGCCTCGGGGAGCCGATAACTGGGCTGTGATCCGAGGATTTCCGAATGGGGAAACCTGGCTCATCTTCATGGTGAGTTACCGCCAGCTGAATGTATAGGCTGGTTGGGGGGAACGCGGGGAAGTGAAACATCTCAGTACCCGCAGGAAGAGAAAATAAAGTAATGATTCTGTGAGTAGTGGCGAGCGAAAGCGGAAGAGACTAAACCTGTGGTGTGTGATAGCGGTTAGGCGTTGCATCATGGGGGTTGTGGGAGTCACAGTGGCAGTTCTAACTGGCTGCCGGCATGATGTTCAGGATGGTAGGTGAACGACTTGGAATGGTCGGCCGTAGAGGGTGAGAGTCCCGTAATCGAAATTGTTCTGTCCGTGGTGTGGCCACCCGAGTAGCACGGGGCTCGTGGAATCTCGTGTGAATCTGCCAGGACCACCTGGTAAGTCTAAATACTTCTTAGTGACCGATAGTGAATCAGTACCGTGAGGGAATGGTGAAAAGTACCCCGGGAGGGGAGTGAAATAGTACCTGAAACCGTGTGCTTACAAGCCGTTGGAGCCTTTTGGGGTGACAGCGTGCCTTTTGAAGAATGAGCCTGCGAGTTAGTGTTATGTCGCGAGGTTAACCCGTGTGGGGTATCCGTAGCGAAAGCGAGTCTGAATAGGGCGTTTGAGTGGCATGACCTAGACCCGAAGCGGAGTGATCTATCCATGGCCAGGTTGAAGCGACGGTAAGACGTCGTGGAGGACCGAACCCACTTCAGTTGAAAATGGAGGGGATGAGCTGTGGATAGGGGTGAAAGGCCAATCAAACTCTGTGATAGCTGGTTCTCCCCGAAATGCATTTAGGTGCAGCGTTACGTGTTTCTTGCCGGAGGTAGAGCTACTGGATGGCCGATGGGCCTTCACGGGTTACTGACGTCAGCTAAACTCCGAATGCCGGTAAGTGAGAGCGTAGCAGTGAGACAGTGGGGGATAAGCTTCATTGTCGAGAGGGAAACAGCCCAGACCACCAACTAAGGCCCCTAAGCGTGTGCTAAGTGGGAAAGGATGTGGAGTTGCTTAGACAACCAGGAGGTTGGCTTAGAAGCAGCCATCCTTGAAAGAGTGCGTAACAGCTCACTGGTCAAGTGATTCTGCGCCGATAATGTAGCGGGGCTCAAGTACACCGCCGAAGTTGTGGCAATGACCCTTTGGGGTTGTTGGGTAGGGGAGCGTCGTGTGGCCGGTGAAGCTGCGGTGTAAACCAGTGGTGGAGGCTATGCGAGTGAGAATGCAGGCATGAGTAGCGAAAGATGAGTGAGAAACTCATCCGCCGGATGATCAAGGGTTCCAGGGTCAAGTTAATCTGCCCTGGGTTAGTCGGGGCCTAAGGCGAGGCCGACAGGCGTAGTCGATGGATAACGGGTTGATATTCCCGTACCGGTGAAAAACCGCCCATACTGATATTGTGATGCTAACCATGCGAAGCATGATGTGCAGGCTTTTGTTTGTGTGTTGTGTGGGTTGTGGGACCCGATCTTTGGAGGTAAACGTGTTAACAGGTGTGACGCAGGAAGGTAGCCAAGCCACGCGATGGTTGTCGTGGTCTAAGCGTGTAGGGTTGTCGGTTGTTAAATGCGCCGGCTGTGTGCCTGAGACGTGATGGGACCCCGTTTTTGGGGGATTTGGTGATCCTATGCTGCCGAGAAAAGCATCGGCGTGAGGTTTTAGCCGCCCGTACCCTAAACCGACACAGGTGATCAGGTAGAGAATACTAAGGCGATCGAGAGAATCATGGTTAAGGAACTCGGCAAAATGCCCCCGTAACTTCGGGAGAAGGGGGACCTTGAGCGTGATGGGC
Organism: Rothia sp. HMSC069C10; assembly: GCF_001812205.1. Classification (NCBI taxonomy): domain Bacteria; kingdom Bacillati; phylum Actinomycetota; class Actinomycetes; order Micrococcales; family Micrococcaceae; genus Rothia; species Rothia sp. HMSC069C10. The sequence continues at coordinate 1,230 of NZ_KV808285.1, read as the reverse complement.
ACTTGCTGCCTGGAGCGTGTATGGGTCGCAGAGACCAGGGGGAAGCGACTGTTTATCAAAAACACAGGTCCGTGCGAAGTCGTAAGACGATGTATACGGACTGACTCCTGCCCGGTGCTGGAAGGTTAAGAGGATTGGTTAGCTCTTTTGAGCGAAGCTGAGAATTTAAGCCCCAGTAAACGGCGGTGGTAACTATAACCATCCTAAGGTAGCGAAATTCCTTGTCGGGTAAGTTCCGACCTGCACGAATGGAGTAACGACTTCCCTACTGTCTCAACCATGAACTCGGCGAAATTGCAGTACGAGTAAAGATGCTCGTTTCGCGCAGCAGGACGGAAAGACCCCGTGACCTTTACTATAGTTTGGTATTGGTGTTTGGTTTGGCTTGTGTAGGATAGGTGGGAGACTGTGAAGCATGGACGCTAGTTTGTGTGGAGTCGTTGTTGAAATACCACTCTGGTCAATCTGGATGTCTAACTTCGGGCCATGATCTGGTTCAGGGACAGTGCCTGATGGGTAGTTTAACTGGGGCGGTTGCCTCCTAAAGTGTAACGGAGGCGCCCAAAGGTTCCCTCAGCCTGGTTGGCAATCAGGTGTTGAGTGTAAGTGCACAAGGGAGCTTGACTGTGAGACTGGCAGGTCGAGCAGGGACGAAAGTCGGGACTAGTGATCCGGCGGTACGTTGTGGAACGGCCGTCGCTCAACGGATAAAAGGTACCTCGGGGATAACAGGCTGATCTTGCCCAAGAGTCCATATCGACGGCATGGTTTGGCACCTCGATGTCGGCTCGTCGCATCCTGGGGCTGGAGTCGGTCCCAAGGGTTGGGCTGTTCGCCCATTAAAGCGGTACGCGAGCTGGGTTCAGAACGTCGTGAGACAGTTCGGTCCCTATCCGCTGCGCGCGTTGGAAATTTGAGAAAGGCTGTCCTTAGTACGAGAGGACCGGGACGGACGAACCTCTGGTATGTCAGTTGTACCGCCAGGTGCATGGCTGATTGGCTACGTTCGGGAGGGATAACCGCTGAAAGCATCTAAGCGGGAAGCCTGTTTCGAGATGAGATTTCCTGGCACCTTTGGGTGTGTGAGGCTCCTTATAGATGATGAGGTTGATAGGCCGGGTATGGAAGCGGGGACTGAAGACTCGTGGAGTTGACTGGTACTAATAGGCCGAAGGCTTACTTTTCAAGATGTGTTTTGTTGTTTGCGTTCACTGTATGGTTTTTGGATAA
>NZ_KV808284.1:0-14073 GCF_001812205.1 Rothia sp. HMSC069C10 | reverse complement strand
TTCGTTGTCCAAGAAACGGGAGGCAGTTCATTTCTCAGCGGGGGCTTTTCGTGAACAGAAACGCTGCGGCTTTTGGTGCTGCAGCTTGCTTCTCCCACCCACCCTCACGACCGACAGGTGGGAGAAATCTTTGGGTACGCCCCGAGCCTGTTGGACGCTAGGGTAGACGAGCTAGAGGCGTACCTGGGAGGCACGCACGCCGGTACGGATACCGGCAGCCTCCATGCGAGTGGACTCGTAGCTCACCGCGCGCAAGCCGGAAGAGGCGGCGATTGCCTGAGTCTTTTCTCGCGTATTTTCCTGACGCTGGGTGGGTAGAAAAACCCAGCGGCGCTGGACCGCGAAGCTGATCGGGATCAGAATCAGTTCGGTCAGGATCTTGGCGACCAGCAGGGACGCGCCCAGGCCGGTCAAAGCTTCCATCAGAGCCGCGTTGGCTGCGAGGATACCCACCGCCAGCACGGTGTACCGTACCAGCGAGGAGGATGCCGAGGGGCGTGCGCCTCCGTCGTGCATGAGCATTCGGTTGACGGTGAAGTTCGTCAGCGCCGAGATGATGCGGGCACCGACCACGGCTGCCAGTAGCGGAGCGCCCATGCCCACCAGGACGAAGAGGGCGATAGCATCCACGAGGAAGCCGGTCAGGAAAGACGATGCCAGGAAGGCAAGCAGCGGTGCATAAATGAGCGCCGAGTCCTGCAGAGGCCTAAAGTGGCTGGTCGGGTTGCCGGGCTCGTAGACCTTCACGATGGTTACCTGCACCAGTTCCACGTCTGCGCGGGTTGCGCGTAGCAGCATGGAGAACTCGTACTCGTACTTATCGCCGGGAATCTGCAGTAGCCAGTCCAGGATCTGCGGGGTGAAGCCGCGCAGACCGGTCTGGGTGTCTGCCACGCGGGCTCCGGTCGCCAAGGCGAAGAAGCCTACGGTTGCGCTGTTGCCAATCTTGGAGCGCAGCGGCACCTTGGTGCCTTCTTCGCCGGCGTTCGGGTCGGGCTTGGTACGCACGCCGAGGATGATGCTCCGCTGACCTGCCGCTGCGGCGGTTTCGGTGCGCACACCCACTCGGAAGATGTCCCGAGGTAGGTGCTGGCCGTCCGCGTCGGCGGTGACGATGACCTCGCCGGGGCGGTTTGCTTTCGCCCAGGCGATGCCGGTGCGCAGTGCCGCACCCTTGCCTTTGTTGGCGGGGTGGGTCTGCACGGTCACGCCGTCGATGCGCAGTTCGGTAAAGATGGGTGCGTAGGCGCTGCCGGATCCGTCGTCAATCACGAGGATTTCGGCGGCAGGGTCCTGTTTGCGCAGGGCCCGGGCAAGGCGGACCAGTGATTGGTCCGGCTTATAGGCAGGTATCAGGATAATCACGATGCGCTCCCTGCAATGTAGAGGATGTCGCTGGTGCCACGTTCCTTGGTGCCACCCTGCGGGCGGTTGACCAGCTTGTTGTTGAAGACCATGGCGGAGGAGCCACCACCGTCCAGGTTGTAGGCGCTCACGCAGCCGAGGTCCTTGAACATCTGGGCGAACTCGGGCATGGTCACGCCGCGCGAGTAGTTGGTGGAGCGGCCGTCGACCACGATGAAGACCAGGTGGTTGGTGCCGAGCACGCCCACACCGGTTCGCGGCTGGTAGCCCTGGATGGAGTGGTTACCGAAGTTGGTGTCCACTTCGACGCTGTCGATGCCGTCGACGATTGCGGAGTCCTTGACCAGTGCGGGGCCGAAGGAGAGGGTGTTCCACACGCCCTCGTTGACGAGGGTCTGGGCGTTGGTTGCGGTTTCGTCGTAGAGCTTGACGGAGCCGTCGCGGTAGAAGGCGAGGCCTTCACGTGCACCGGAGTCACGGTAGACAACACCGTTTCGGATCACGATGCCGGTGGTACGGAAGCCGTAATAGTCGCCGTTGATTGCCCAGATGCCGTTGTGTTCGGAGGCAATGTTCGAGGGGGTGTCGATGATGTTCTGGCCGAACTTGTTGTTGGCGAAGGCGCTTCGCAGCAGGGTTGCGTTGTCGAGCTTGATGTCTGCTACGAAGGAGACGACCGCGTCCGAGCCGCTGCCGGTGGTGTTGGAGGTGATGGTGATCGAGCCTTCGTTAGCGGTGAGGCTCTGGCCGTTGACCTTCACGCCGGTCAGTTCGGTGGGATCTGCGGTGGCGGAGCCGGAGGCGCTTGCGTTTGCCTGAGCTGCTGCCGCCTCGTAGGCGGTGGTGTCTTCGATTTCGGTGTGCTCTGCCAGGTAGCGGTTGTATGCCCAGCCTGCACCGCCGCCGACTACTGCGAGTGCGCCGAGGCCGCCGCCGATGAAAATTCGACGGGTGAGCTTCTTCTTGGCTAGCTTCTGCTCTGCAACGGTTTGCGCTGCGCTAGCTTGTTCTGCTGCGGTCTGGGTGGTCTGGTCAATATTCTGAGTCATGTTCTGTTCGTTGTTCATGTCTCTAGAATGCCGGGCTATTCTCTGTGCCAGGCATGACTAAGCTGTGCAGAAGCTATGTATACTTATTCATTTCAAACTTTTTTATTACTGCCTATGCTTTATTACCAGATGGCGCTATGCATATCTATGTATAAACATGTGTATTGGCTTTGTGTTCCGCATAGTCAAGAACCCCCGCGGGCAACCTGTCCTCGCGCACACGCCTGAGAGTGCATCCTCAAAAACTGCGGGCACGAAAAAACCGGCTGAGTACCCCGTGCGGGGCCTCAAGCCGGTTCATCATCTATGAAATACGCTCGGTCGATATGCACCGAATCATTCCGCGTATTCTTTATGCCTCATCCTCGTAGGACGCGTACTTTTCTGCGTATGCCGAGTAGTCGTCCTCGTCGTCATAGCGACGGCGGGACGAATCGGAGGACTTCGTTTTCTTCGCGCTGCTGAGCTCGCGCTCGAGTGCGCTGTAGTCGGTCTCGGGGCTGAAGTACTTCATCTCCCGAGCCTGCCTAGTTGCTTTAGCCTTCTGACGGCCGCGCCCCATGGCGTGACCCCCTCTTTCATCCTGTCCGAGGCGAACAGCACGCGCGGCGCATCGCTCTCGGATCGTTCAACAGTCTTTACTACACTATAGAGTACCCTGTTTCAGCCCTGAATGTCTCGCTCAACGGCACCTATTTTGCGTATCAGAGCACTTCTTCGCACCGGAACAACCGTTTTATTTTGCACCCGCAGCTTTTTTACCCCAGACGCCACACACCCTATATAACACGTAGCCCCGCACCGGATATATCACTATATCCGATGCGGGGCGAGTGTCTCTGCCTCCGGCTCACTCACAAGACCGGATTCAGAGAGGGTACCGTGCAGGTCATGACATCCCGCACGGGGTCTAGGGAGGGCACCCCCGCTTAGCTTGCGGTAAAGGAGCCCAGCGAGGTGGCGTTAGAAGCCAGGGTAGTGCTGGAGGCATCCACGCTATCGGTGGTGGTGTACACGGTGTAGCTCTGACCCTTGGTGATCTTGGAGCTGGAGACCAGGATCAGTGTGGTGCTGGAGTTAGCCACCTTGTAGTTCGCCACCACGGTACCGGAGGAGTCGGTCACCTGTACGGTGGTGCCTGCGCTCAGGTTCGATACGTTGCTGATCTTCACGTAGCCGCTGGTGGAGTTGGTCGCGGGCGCCTCGAACATGTCACCGGAGTTACCCGCGGCCACGGTCGTGCCGTTGAGCAGCAGGTTGCCGTTGGTGTCCAGGGATGCGTTACCGCCGGTGAAGGGACCGTTCACGATCAGCGTGCCACCGGAGAGGGTTGCCGTACCGTTGGAGTCGATGCCGTCGCCGTTCGCGTTCACGGTGACGGTACCGCCGGAGATGTTGATGGTTGCGTCGACCACCTCGAAGGTGCTGCCGCCACCGCCCATGCCGCCACCTGCGCCACCGCCAGCCGGGGGCTGGCCCATGGTACCGGAGGGTGCCTGACCGCCTGCCGGAGCCTGACCTGCGCTACCGCTGGGCGCCTGGGGTGCAGAGTTCTGGCCATTCTGCGCGCTCTGCTTAGTCGAGGTTGCAGTAGTCGGCTCAGTGCTGGTCGAGGTGGTGCTGTACGAGGCGTTGATACCGTCATCCGAGCTGGTCACGTTCACGGTGCCGTCCAGAATGTTGATGTACTGCGCCTCAATACCCTCGTTCGCCTTGGTAATGTTCAGGGTACCGCCGGAGATTTCAAGCACGCGCTCAGCCTTGAAACCGTCATCACCTGCAGAGATGTTCACGGTACCGCCACTCAGGCGTACCCAGCCGCGGTTGCCGTCGGTGTCGTTAGTTGCCTTGATACCGTCCTTGGTTGCGGTCACGGTGATGGTGCCGTCCAGGATATCGACGTAGTCCTTACCCTTGATGCCGGTGTTTGCCGCGTTCACTTCCAGGGTACCGGAGGCAATGACCAGGCCGTCAGAGGTGTGGATACCCTCTTCGTACTTACCTTCAACCTTCAGGGTGCCTTCGCCCGCCAGGGTCAGGTCACTCTTGGAGTAGATAGCTGCGTCGGGGCTGCCGCTGGCGGTATCCGAGTAGGAGGAGCCGTCAGAGACGGTGTTGGTGGTACCCGATGCGGTGTAGATGACGACCTCGTCCGCCTCAACAACGTTGATAGCTGCACCGGTGGAGTTGGTGATTGTCGCGTTGTTCAGGATCAGGCGGACCATGTCACTGTCGGCTGCATCAACCTTAATCTGGCCATCGTAGGTGCCGGTGAGCTTGTAGTTGCCCGCCTTGGTGATGGTGATGACGCCGTCGCTGACGGTCACACCGTCGGTCGCGGTCGGGTTAGAAAGATCGATAGTAACTTCGCTGGAGGAATCCCAGGTCAGATCCTTCGCGGAGTAGTGGGTGTCCTCGGCGAGCTTCGCTCCGCTCTTCACGTCGGTGGAGAAGGAGTCTGCCACCTTCGACGTGGTGCCCGAAGTGCTCGAAGCGGAGGTACTGATTGCACTCGAAGCGCTGGCATTCGATGCCGAGGTTGCCGAGCAGCCGGTCAACGCCAGGGCTGCCAGGAGGGTAATGGAGGTTGCGCTCTTAATCATATTGCTCTTTTTCACGGGTTTTCCTTTGTGTTTGGGTGACCACTCGCGTAGAGCCAGCGCCACAGGGGTAAGACGTATGTGAAATGTGAATATGTGTGAGAGCGGTTATTGCCTGTGTGGGGCGAATAAGGCCGATGTTGTGCTTGGTTCGGGGGTATAGGTTAGGGGGCTGGGGACGCGGGTAAGGTAGGTGCGCTACCCTACCCGCGCATCCAGATTGTTGTTATAGCCAGATTGCCGTTTTAGGCGGCTGCGAAACGCTCGGTCAGCAGCTTCTGGTAGTCCTCTTCGGTCATGTCATCCACGTTCAGGCGGGTGCCATTGACCGGTTCCAGGTGCATCCAGTTCTTCAGGGTTTCTTCCCACTTGTTGCTTGCCAGCTGCGGGTTCAACGCCGCCATACCGGTTGCAAACTTGGAAATCTTCGCGGGGGTGATGCCCGCATCCCAGAGGTGCTGATCTGCCACGGAAGGCTCCACGCCGGACTTGGTTTCGATGATGACCGCGTTCGGCAGGCCGTAGGTGGTGCCAACCAGGTTGCCGTGGAAGTTACGGTAGTTCACGCCCGCCATGAGGATGTTCTCGGACAGAGGGGTCCAGGTCAGGGCGTTATCTACGGTCATACGGGAGGCGACCGGGTTCTTCTCGCTCTGCGGCAGGAAGACCGTGGTACGGCGGTAGCCGGTGGTCAGAACCGCCTCCAGCTTGTGCACGGGGCCGGCGAGAATATCGCCGAGTGCTGCGGTGATGTACTCGTGGCCTTCCACGGTAAGCGTATCGCGGTTCTCGAAGGTGTACGGGATACGCTTCTTGACGGTCATATCCTGCTCACCGTCGGTCTTGACCTCCAGGAAGGTCAGCTCCGAGTCCAGGTAGCTACGGGTACGAATCTTGAAGGTGTCATCGCGGCTGTAGGCTGCCGAGTGGTAGCTCTGCATCTGCGGGGTGTCGAAGTAGACCGAGTCGTAGGCGAAGTCGCGCTGGCCATCGATTTCCATGACGGAGGCATCTGCGCCGAGCGTGGAGAGTACCTTGGCGGCCGTTTCTGCGTCGACAATGTACTTGCGGTCCACGCGGGTCTGCATGGCTGCCTTCTCGTTCATGGCTTCGAGGCTGATGCTCTTCCACTCTGCGGGGATGATGTTTGCGGCTGCGTTAGTCATGGGTCTTCGTCCTTCTGGGGCGCCGTCCCTGCGTGCTGTGCGCTGGGGGCGGCGTGTCGTGGGTATCGGAGATGTTTGTGCAGTTAGAGTGAATCGGAGGCTTTTATACCGGCTGGTCTTACTTGCCTACCGGGGTGCGCTGGAGCGGAACCATCCGGGTGTCCAGGGTGGTGTGCGCCTCGGCGGTGGGAACCTGAGGTGCTGCCGGGTAGGCCGCAGGAGCCTGCGATGCTACCGTCTGAGCGGCTACAGGCTGAGCCGCAATCGGTGCTGCGTTAGCCGGTGCTGTCTCCACTGCCGCGGGGGTGCCGCCCTCGGTGGTTTCCTTGGGTTGGTAGGTGACGGTGGCGCGGGTCAGGTTGTTCACCATGTCCAGCTCGGTGATCTTCGCCGAGGTGACGGTGTAACCCAGGCGAGCACTCAGGTATGCCTTGAGCTCTTCCTCGTCGCTGATCGCACGATCGGCGGTGACGGCCTGAGTCTGATCGGTAGAGACCGGGGTGCTGCGCGAGTCGAGAATCGCGATCAGGGCGACCAGGGTAGCCATGAGGCCGAAGGCGATGTACGCCGGGCTAATGTTCACACCTGCGATCATGCCGACCGAGAGGGCTACGAAGTAGTAACCCACCTCGCGCTGGCTCAGGGCGGTGGAACGCAATCGGATAATCGACAGGACACCGAAGAGGCCCATACCCATAGCGGATGCGTTCGATCCGGCGGATACCAGCGCCACCGAGACGGTGAAGATGCCGGCGTTGATGACCGCGTAGGAAATCATCAGTTCGCGGTTGCGGTGCCGCACCATGTAGAGGGTGCAGAGAGCTGCGATGGCTATGGCATCGGCAATCGCCATGGTCAGAATAGTCATTGGGTGCTCCAGGTATCGTGTCGTGATGTTCGCGGTGCTCTTTGCTGTCTGTTCTTCAGCTTCGGGCTGTGCGTTCTTTGTAGTATCTAGATTCCCGTGCAAGCCTGTGTTTACCCTGTGCTCGCCTTAACTTATAGATAAGTGTTATATGTCTCTAATAAATACCCTAATCGTGGCGCTATTCAATCGTAATTTTTCTCTTTTCTCGCGTCCTTGACGGAGCATCCCACAGCTTCAAAAAGCACAAAAAATGGGCTCCCTCCGATATGGAGGGAGCCCATAAAAGCAGCTAAAAACTTAGCGACTAGGCGTTATTATGCCTTCTTGCGCATACGGGTTGCCACGATGGTCGCGCCACCAGCACCCAGAGCAATCAGACCCAGACCAGCAGCGGTCATCGCGTCGGATGCACCGGTCTTAGCCAGGGAAGAAGAGCTCTTGGAGGATGCGTTCGAAGAACCGGAGCCCAGGTTGTCATTCGAGCCGGAGCTCAGCGAAACGCTGTCAGACTTGTTGGAGTTCTCGTAGTTCGGCTGCTCTTCGCAACCTTCATCGTCACCGTCAGCGTCGAACTTATCGCGGAAGTCCGGGTCACCCCTATGAATAGAGGTGCCGCGGTCTGCCCACACGTCAGCACAGTTCTGGTACTTGTAGGTCTTCTCGTCCTTTGCGGAGGAGTCGGAAGCCTGGTCAGACTTCTGGTCTTCAGACTTCTGCTCTTCGGCAGGCTTGGTTTCCTTAGCGTCCTCAACTGCGGGTGCGGAGGTCTCTTCAGCAGGCTTGGGAGCCTCGGTGGTCGGCTCAGCAGTTGCTTCCTTGGAGGGCTCGGGAGTGGGATCCTGGGTGGGTTCCGGAGTCGGGTCCTGAGAAGGAGCGGGGGTCGGGTCCTCCGAAGGAGCCGGTGCGGGCTGCTCTGCAACCTTAATGGTCACGGTAGCTGCCTTACCGCCGCGGGGAACGTCGCCGTCCTTCAGGGAGCCGGACAGCAGGTAAATGTCAACGGAAACGCTGCCGTGCAGCTCTTCCTGCCAGGGGATGGTGGCGGAGAAGTTACCATCGCTATCAGCGTGGATTTCCAGGTAGTCCTGGCCGTTAATCTTAACGGCGCCCTTGTTCAGCTTCAGAGCCAGAACGGAGCCGGAGGTGCCGTCAGCGGTCTTGAAGCCCTCGCCACCAATGTTCAGGCCCTGACCCTCATACCAGGTGTCGGGGGCAATGAACTGTGCAGAGTCTGCGTAGGTGTAGACAGTCTGAGGCGCGCCTTCAACAGCGAAGGTTGCGGGAACGGAAGTAGCAATGAGGCCACAGCCAATCAGAGCGGTGGCACCGATGCGTGCGATGTTGTTTCGAATGTTCATGCCCCCCATTCTAACGAGCGAAGCTTGGGATACCGGCTCCCAAGACGCCAATTTGCCATGACCTGACTCACAAACCGGGGTTTTCTTGAAGGTTTATTGAAGGCATGGTTGAACCATAGAGACCTTTTGCACCGCCGTGCACCCCTAAAGTCTCAATTGAGACTTGAAGAAACCAGCAAGTACATGCGCCATCCCACCGACACAACACGCCAACAAAAACCACCCCGTTAAACGCAAGAATCCCCTCCGCCGAACATTCAAAAGCGTTCAGGAGAGGGGACTCTCACGCACCGCACCGGGCGGTGACGATAGTTTTAGGAGTTCTTGCGGTTACGCACAGCGGTCACGCCAGCAACGCCCAGACCCAGAGCTACCAGGCCCAGGCCAGCCATGGTGAAGGCGTTGGAAGCACCGGTGTTAGCCAGGGAGGAGCGCTGAGCGCGGCTCGAAGTGGAATTGCTCGAAGAGGAGGAACCGCTACCCAGGTTGTCCAGGCCGCCAGAGTTGCGGGAAGAAGAACCCGAGGAACCGTTGGAAGAGGAACCGTCCGTCACCTCGCTGTTGATAACCTCGCAGCCCAGGCCGTTACCATCGTTGTCGAACTTCTTACGGAAGTCCGGGTGGCTTTCGTGAATGGGCGCCAGGCCAGCAGCCGCAACCTCTGCGCAGTTCGCGAAGCGGGTGCTCTCAGCCGAAGCGGTCACCTGCTCGGTAGCGGAGGTGGAATCACCCAGCTGATCCTTCGCTTCGTTCGCTACAGGTGCGTTCTGCTCAGTAGTGGCCGAAGCGGAAGCCGATGCGGAAGCAGAAGCCGAAGCAGAGGGGGTTGCAACCACAGAAGCGGAAGCCGACGCGGTAGCCGAGGGGCTCACCGAAGCGGTAGCGGACGCCTTCTCATCGGCGCGGTCCTTGATCTTTGCATCCACGGAGGCAACAACCTCATCAGCGGCGGTAGCCGAAGCCGAAGGAGTCGCAGATGCGGAGGGCGCAACAGAAGCGGAGGGGGTAGCCACCACGGAAGCCGAAGCAGAAGCGGTTGCCGAAGGGCTCACCGAAGCGGTAGCGGAGGGGGTTGCTTCCTGAACGGAACGAGCCTCAATCTTCACGGTCGCAGCCTTGCCGCCGCGAGCGGTGTCGTTGTCCTTCAGGGAGCCGGAGAGCAGGTAGACGTCCACGGAGATACGCTCATCCAGGTCGTTCTGCCAGGGAATGGAAACGGAGAAGTTGCCCTTCTCGTCAGCCTGAACTTCCAGGTAGTCCTTGCCGTCAATCTTGACGGAGCCCTTGTTCAGCTTGATAGCGATGACGGAGCCGGAGGTGCCGTCCTGAGTCAGGAAGCCTTCGCCGGTAATCTTCAGGGTTTCGCCCTTGTACCAGACCTCAGAGATGTGGGAAGTCGCCTTGTCGGAGTAGACGTGGGTGACGGACTCTTCACCGTTCTGAGCGAACGTTGCGGGGATTGCGGTGACCGCCAGACCGCAGCCGATCAGGGCGGTGGCACCGAAGCGAGTGATAGTGTGTCGAATGTCCATCCCATCATTTTATCCCCGCGCTCTGGGTGTATCCGCCTGTCCAGGGGCTATTTGCAATGACTTGCAACACAAAATAGCACTTTCGTGCAGTTAACGACGGGCCAGCTATAGGTCAGTGCACGCGCGGCAAAATTCGCTAGAGAAACAGCATTCACTGGAAAACAGCGCAGCCTAGACCTCTGCAACGACTCCAGCAACCTTAAACGTCAACGGCGTCGAGCATGAGTTCCAGCGCCTCACCCACGCCGGTGCGCCACAGGTAGGTAGCCTTCGCATCCGCACGACCGGGGCCGCCATTGATGACAGCGACCGGCTTGCCGGCACGCAGAGCCTCCAACACAATCTTGTAGCTACTCATAACCGCCACCGAGGAGCCCACCACCAGCAGCGCCGAACATTCAGCGAGCATGGCGTCCTTGAGCGCCTTACGTTCGGCGGGCACGGACTCACCAAAGTACACCACATCCGGCTTGAGGCGGGTCGAACCGCAGGCGATGCAGGGCACCATCTGAAAATCGCGGATATAGCGTTCGTCCAGCTCCACGTCACCGTCAGGGTTCACGCGCAGCTCTTCGTTATCAAGGCGCGCCAGGTAGCCGGGGTTCGCCGCGTCCAGGCGCGCATCCAGGCTTTCGCGGCCCTCATCCTGCCCGCAGTCCAGGCAGACGATGCGCGACAGGTCGCCGTGCAGCGCCAGCAGACGGGAGCTTCCAGCACGGGCGTGCAGCCCATCCACGTTCTGCGTAATCACGCCGCTCACGGCACCCAGCTGCTCCAGCTCGGCGAGCGCATAGTGGGCGCGGTTCGGTTCGGCGCGGCGCATGCGGCGCCAACCCACGTAGGAGCGCGCCCAGTAGCGTTGGCGGGCGGCGTCATCGTAGCGGAATTCCTGGTAGGTCATGGGGCGGTGGTCGTGCAGGGAGCCGCCGGGTCCGCGGTAATCGGGGATGCCGGATTCGGTGCTCACTCCCGCGCCGGTGAGCACGAGAACCTTACCCGCTTTGAGTAGCTTGGCAATACCCGCGGAGGCGTATTCTTCGTCGTGCGGGGTGGCGTTCTCAGAGACAACGCGCTGAATCGAGCGGATTGCGGCACGGTGCACGGAGGCGATTTCTTCGCGCTGCTCACCGGCGGCGGCGAAGTTCTGGTGGTCAGTCCAGCGGTCCATTCTTCTCCTCAATGCTCTGTGTATTAGTGCGGTTCTAGTGCGTTAAACGGCTGTGGGGTACCCCTTTTGAGGGTACCCCACAGCCTATTTCTTATGGTTTCGAATGTGCAAACTCAGCCACAGGCTAAGTCCGCCCAGCCAACCGGTTGAGCTTAGTTCTCAGCCTTCTGCTCACGCTCGGAGGTCACCGACAGGCCGTCGCTGGCAACGTCCGGGTTCACGTCCACGGTCACGGTGTCGCCGTCGTGGATTGCGCCGGAGAGGATGCCGCGAGCCAGGCGGTCGCCAATCTCACGCTGAACCAGGCGGCGCAGCGGGCGGGCACCGAATGCCGGGTCGTAGCCGGTCTTACCCAGCCACTCGAGGGCTGCCTCGGTCACGTTCAGGGTGAGGCGGCGGTCCTCCAGACGCTTAGCCATGCTCTTGATCTGCAGGCCCACGATCTGGCCCAGGTTCTCAGCCGACAGGGGCTGGAACATGATGATGTCGTCCAGTCGGTTGAGGAACTCGGGGCGGAATGCCTGGTGAACAACCTCCAGCGCCTTCTCGGATCGCTCCTCGAAGGGCAAATCCTGGTTGACCAGGTACTGCGAACCGAGGTTCGAGGTCAGGATCAGGATGACGTTGCGGAAGTCCACGGTGCGGCCCTGGCCGTCGGTCAGGCGGCCGTCATCGAGTACCTGCAGCAGGATGTCGAAGACCTCGGGGTGTGCCTTCTCGACCTCGTCGAGCAGGACCACCGAGTAGGGGCGACGGCGTACAGCCTCGGTCAGCTGACCGCCCTCTTCGTGGCCAACGTATCCGGGAGGGGCACCGACCAGGCGGGACACGGTGTGCTTCTCGGAGTACTCGCTCATGTCGATGCGTACCAGGGCACGCTCGTCATCGAACTGGAACTCAGCCAGTGCCTTAGCCAGCTCGGTCTTACCGACACCGGTCGGGCCCAGGAACAGGAAGGAACCAATCGGGCGGTTCGGGTCGGAGATGCCGGCGCGGGCGCGGCGCACAGCGTCAGAGACAGCGACTACTGCGGCTTCCTGGCCAATGAGGCGGGCACCGATGCGCTTCTCCATTTCGAGCAGCTTCTCGGATTCACCCTGCATCATGCGGCCTGCGGGAATACCGGTCCAGGAGGAAATCACCTCGGCAATATCGTCCGCGGTGACCTCTTCGGAGACCATGGACTCGTTCTTGGCGGTGTCCTCGGCGCGCTGTGCTTCTTCCAGCTCAGCCTGCTTTGCGGGAATCTCGCCGTAGAGCAGGCGGGATGCCTCAGCGAGGTTACCCTCGCGCTGTGCAACCTCTGCGCGGGAACGTAGCTCGTCAATCTGGGTCTTGATGTCACCCACACGGTTCAGGCTAGCCTTCTCGGCCTCCCAACGAGCGTTGAGGGCGTCGAGCTGTTCCTTCTTGTCAGCCATGTCCTTGCGCAACGCTTCCAGACGCTCCACGGATGCGGGATCGGTCTCGTCGGCAAGTGCCAGTTCCTCCATGGTGAGGCGGTCCACGGCGCGGCGCAGCTGGTCGATTTCCTCCGGTGCGGAGTCAATTTCCATGCGCAGGCGGGATGCTGCCTCGTCAATCAGGTCAATTGCCTTGTCAGGCAGCTGACGGGAGGGAATGTAACGGTTGGACAGGGTTGCTGCGGCAACCAGCGCGGAGTCAGCGATCTGCACCTTGTGGTGTGCCTCGTAGCGTTCCTTCAAGCCACGCAGAATACCGATGGTGTCATCTACGCTGGGCTCGCCCACGTACACCTGCTGGAAGCGGCGCTCCAGTGCGGGGTCCTTCTCGATGTTCTCGCGGTACTCGTCCAGGGTGGTTGCACCGATCAGGCGCAGCTCACCACGGGCAAGCATGGGCTTGAGCATGTTGCCTGCGTCCATGGAGCCTTCGGATGCGCCGGCACCGACGACGGTGTGAATCTCATCGATGAAGGTCACGATCTGACCTTCGGACTTCTTGATTTCCTCGAGGACTGCCTTCAGGCGCTCCTCGAACTCACCGCGGTACTTTGCGCCTGCGACCATGGAGCCCAGGTCCAGGCTGATGAGGGTCTTGCCGCGCAGGGATTCGGGCACGTCGCCAGAAACCATGCGCTGTGCCAGGCCTTCCACGACGGCGGTCTTACCGACGCCGGGCTCACCAATCAGGACGGGGTTGTTCTTGGTTCGGCGGGAAAGCACCTGCACGACGCGGCGAATCTCAGAGTCACGGCCGATGACCGGGTCGAGCTTGCCCGCGCGGGCAATGGCGGTCAGGTCGGTGCCGTACTTTTCGAGCGCCTGGAAGGTGCCTTCGGGGTCGGGGGTGTCCACGGTGCGGTCTCCTCGGACGTTGGGGATGGTCTGTGCGATGAGCTCTGCGGTAGCGCCGAGCTTGTGCATTGCTTCAGCGGTGCTATCGGTTCCGCTGGCAATGCCGAGCAGAATCATTTCGGTAGAAACGTAGGTATCTCCGAAGCCCTGGGCACGGGTCTGTGCCGCCTGCAGAGCAGAGAGCGCTGCACGGCTAAGGGAAGCATTCTGCACGGAGGCACCGGATGCCTTCGGCAGCTTCTTGATTTCAGCGGATGCCGCCTCGGAGATAGCGTCCACATCCAGGCCTGCAGCCTTGAGGACTGCTACGGCGACGCCTTCGCGCTGGTCCATGAGGGCCTTGAGGATGTGCGCGGTTTCAATAGTGGGGTTACCGGCGGTTTGAGCATTAGTATTTGCCGCCGAGATAACTTCTTGACTCTTGGTCGTGAACTTGTTGTCCATGATGTTCCTTTCGCATTTCGAGGGGCTTATCCTATGCGCCCCTGCATTACATAACTTGAGTCTACTCCACTCAATTATGTTTCGCAAGCCTCCTGCAAAAAAATTTTCATATTTTTCACCCCACCTCACCCCACCTCACACCCCTGACCCCCAAACAAAAGCCCCGGACAAAAGCTGAACTGCCTCCCGTTTCTTGGACAACGAA
>NZ_KV808283.1:0-848 GCF_001812205.1 Rothia sp. HMSC069C10 | reverse complement strand
TGAACTGCGCCCCGAAACTTGGACGCATTAAATACTAGCCGCTACACGGCTTCCCTCAGGGCCTGAACCCGGTACTCTACCGGAGTCAGGCCCTTAAGCTTTACTTGACGCCTTACCGTATTCCAGTGCGTGATATAGGCATCAAGGTCAACCTTGAAACTCTCAAAGCTCTGCCAGTCCTGGCCACGAAAAAACTCGTCCTTCAGGTGTCCGAAGACTTGCTCAGTGGCGCCATTGTCGATGCAGTTTCCCTTGCGTGACATGCTCTGGATAAAACCATTCTCAGCGAGCGTACTAATGTAGGTCTCGTGCTGATACTGCCACCCCATATCCGAGTGCAAAATCGGCTTAGCTCCCTCGGGTTTGGCCTCCATGAGTATCTGAAGCATCTCTTGCTGCTGGGCAAGATTAGGGCACATCGAGATAGAATGGGCAACAATCTCCTTGCTAGCAAAGTCGTAAACCGGAGCGAGATAGGCCTTACCGAAGGAAAGCTTAAACTCGGTGACGTCGGTACCCAACTTCTGCCAGGGGCCATCGGCATTGAAGTCGCGGCCGATGATGTTGGCGAAACTTTGCCCCACCTCCCCCTTGTAGGAGTTGTACCTGTGGTAGGGCCTCTCACGGCGTATACCGCAGCGCAACCCCATCTGACGCATCATCTTCAAGACCGT
Organism: Rothia sp. HMSC069C10; assembly: GCF_001812205.1. Taxonomy (NCBI): domain Bacteria; kingdom Bacillati; phylum Actinomycetota; class Actinomycetes; order Micrococcales; family Micrococcaceae; genus Rothia; species Rothia sp. HMSC069C10. The sequence goes on along the minus strand of NZ_KV808283.1, from coordinate 174 downwards.
CTTATCGGCAATGCGCACCCCTTCCTCAGCGCGCAGGCACATGGCCACCTGCCTGTGACCGCACCCGTTGGGGGTTCGCGAAAAGATCTGCGCGACCTTGGGACGTAGCTGCACTCTGGTTGGCTGCTGGGGATGAGCCAGCGCGTAGTAGTAGCTCGACCTGGCAAGGCCAGC
>NZ_KV808282.1:37274-150549 GCF_001812205.1 Rothia sp. HMSC069C10 | reverse complement strand
GCGGCAACTCAATCAACTATACCAGCGTTTCGTTTGCCATGCAAATCCGTTTTCCGTGATTCACACCACAATGTTTCTTTCCTAAACTCCTCCAACATCACCATTCAGATGACCTGAGAATCTTCTAAGCAAGAAACCAAAACACTATACAATTGAAAGCCAGTCAAACCGCTTCTGACTAGGAGAAACACCGAAGAAGTTCTTCGTTTTTTCCTCCTCGCCGCGGCGACTCATACAACTATACAGACCCCCAAACACCCCTGCAACCCGAAAACGGGTGAAGTAGCACACAAAAAGGGCCTTGAAAGGGTCTCAAACACCCTCACAGATACCAAAACCCCTAGTCAACGCAGGATAAGCCTCCCAAAAGTTCTTTGAAAAAAGTTTAAAAACCTTCAAAAGAGCCCTAAAATCCCCTAAAACTTCCCCCCCCCGTATAGAAGAACCGGATAGAGGAAAGGGAGAAGAGATAGAAAAGAGAAAAGGAGGGCACCCCCTCACGGGGGCGCCCTCCTTGTACAAGCTACAGAGTACAGGCTGTAGCTCGCAAGCTTCAAAACTCTAGTTCGCGGAAGCGCGACGACGAGAAACATCGTACAGAGTAATGCCCACAGCCATCGCCGCGTTCAAAGACTCCATCGCAGAATCAATCGGAATCGACACAATCTGATCGCAGTTCTCAGTCACCAGGCGGGACAGGCCCTTACCCTCAGAACCAACCACCACGCACAGCGGCTCATTCGCAAGCTCCAGAGCCGGCAACTCAATATCGCCACCGCCATCCAGACCAATCACGAAAATACCCTGCTCCTTAGCCTGCTGAATCACGCGAGTCAGATTAGTCGCCATCGCAACAGGAATACGAGCAGCCGCACCAGCACTAGTCTTCCACGCACCAGCAGTCACAGCAGCCGAACGACGCTCAGGAATAATCACGCCATCACCGCTAAACGCGGACACGCTACGAATAATTGCGCCCAAGTTACGCGGATCAGTAATACCGTCCAAAGCAACAAACAGCGGCGGAGTCGACAGCTTACCCGAGTGCCAACGCTCCATAGTATCCAGCACCAGGTCAGTCGCGTCCGGGTACTTGTACGGCGGAATCTGCATCGCAACACCCTGATGCACAGAACCATCAGTCAAACGATCCAGCTCGCTACGCGGAATCTCCAGCATCGGAATATTGCGCTTATTCGCAATAGTCATGATCTCGCGAACGCGGTCATCCACCTCAACGCGGCTCATGATGTACAAGTGCTTCGAAGGAATCTCAGTACGCAGAGCCTCCAACACCGCGTTACGACCAGTCACCAGCTCATCGCTAGCGCGCTTACCGCCCAGACGAGTCTGGAACTTACGGTTCGTACCGGTAGCAGCACGACGCTCAGCCGCACGCTTCATCTTATACGCCTTGTGATAAACGCGGTCCTCAGCCTTCGGAGTAGGGCCCTTACCCTCAAGCGCCTTACGACCGTGACCACCGGTGCCCTTAGTAGCACCCTTCTTCTTGCTGGTAGCGCCCGGGCGCGAACCTGCCTTAGCCATTCTTCTCTTCCTTCGTCAAAGTTTTGAATACGAGTCTACGCGAGAGAACCCGCGCGACCTAAGCCTTGCGCACAAACGCGGGGCACATCACCCTCTAGCCGACACTCCAAGTCGAACCATTCGCGCCGTCCTTCACCTGCACACCAGCAGACGCCAACAAGTCGCGCATCGCATCAGCCTTCGCCCAGTCCTTCTGAGCACGAGCATCCGCACGCTCCGCCAACACAGCCTGAATCAGCGCATCCAAAGCCTCATGCTCAGCACCCGACGTGCCCTCAGCATTAAAGCTCATCAGCTGCGCCAGACCCAGAACCTCAGCCATAGCCATCACGGCATTAGCCGCCTCCGAAGCATCCTCACCAGCGGCAAGCGCAGCATTACCCGCACGAGTCTGCTCATGCAGAACAGCCAGGGCACGCGGAATGTTCACGTCATCATCCATCGCCTCAGCAAAAGCCTCCGGAACCTCACGACCCGGCTTCAGCAAATCCTGAGTAGCGGCGAGGAACGCCTCAACACGCTCAATAGCGGTTGCTGCCTCCTGCAGAGACGAGGGACGGTAATCCAGCACCGAACGGTAATGCGCGCTACCCAAGTAGTAGCGAACCACCAGCGGACGAGCCATCTCAAGCATCTGCGCCGGCGAAATCGTATTGCCGATAGACTTCGACATCTTCTCACCCTCATAGGTGACCATGCCGTTATGCATCCAGAAATTCGCGAAATCATCGCCGGCAGCAGTCGACTGCGCCAGCTCATTCTCATGGTGTGGGAAACGCAGGTCCAAACCGCCACCGTGAATATCGAAACGCGAACCCAAGTACTTACCAGCCATCGCCGAGCACTCCAAGTGCCAGCCCGGACGGCCGCGACCCCACGGAGACTCCCACGAAGCAGTCAGCGGCTCGCCCTCCTTATACCCCTTCCACAGGGCAAAATCGCGAGGGTCACGCTTACCGCGCGGATCAGCATCCGCAGAATCCTGCATATCCTCAACGCTCTGATTCGTCAGCGCACCGTACTTATCCCACGAACGCACATCAAAATACACGTCACCAGAATCATCCAGCGCCGGGTACGCGTGACCGCGATCAATCAGACGCTGAATCAAAGCAAACATCTCCGGAATATGACCGGTCGCGCGCGGCTCATACGTCGGCGGATTAATACCCAACGCCGCATACGCCTGAGCAAAAACCTTCTCAAAACGGTACGCGAGCGCCCACCACTGCTCATTCGGGAACTCACCCTCAAAACCGGGCTGCATAGAATCAGCAGACTTCGCCAAAATCTTGTCATCAATATCAGTGACATTGCGGACCGTCGTCACCTTCAAGCCACGGTAACGCATCCAGCGGCTCAGCTGGTCGAACACCAGTGCCGAACGGATATGGCCCAGGTGCGGTTCACCCTGCACCGTAGCACCGCAATAGTAGATACGCGCCTCACCGGGCACGACGGGCTCAAACTCGCGAATAGTCGCGGAAGCAGAATCATAAAAACGCATAGTCACACTCTCATTCTACGGGGTCGGTTCAGACACCGGGTCGGTAAATCAGCGATAGGTTACAGAATGGCTCAAAGCAACCAAACACCTACGAACGCGGATACACCAGCGCCGTCGCAATAGCAGCCACGCCCTCACCGCGGCCCGTCAAACCCAAACCATCAGTAGTCGTCGCAATCACCGTCACCGGAGCACCCGCCGCCTCGCTCAGCACGCGGTTCGCCTCCTCACGGCGCGGAGAGAACTTCGGGCGATTACCCACCAGCTGAACACTCACATTACCAATCTCAAAACCAGCCGCACGCACAATCGCCGCAGCCTCAGAAAGAATACGAACACCCGAAGCGCCCTTCATATCCGGGCGGTCCACACCGAAATTAGAGCCCAAATCCCCCGTGCCCGAGGCAGCGAACAGAGCATCAGCAGCAGCATGAGCCACCACATCACCATCAGAATGGCCGCTCAAACCACGCTCACCCGGCCAATGCAGGCCAGCAATATACAGAGGAGTGCCCTCCTCACCAAAAGCATGGACATCAACACCGGTACCAACACGAGGAATAACAGTCATCACAGGACCCTTCAATCGAACAAAATCTTTTCAGCAGCAACGCCCGCCCCACTACAGAGGCAGGTATAGGAGGCGTTAGGCGGCAGGATTAGGAAGCAGAATCACCAAACAGCGCGCGAGCAACCCGCAAATCCATCGGAGTCGTCACCTTAAACGCATCCGCATCACCGGCAACCGTCAGCACCGGCTCGCCCGCCGCCTCCATAGCCATCGCATCATCAGTCAGTAGCTCCGCTTCCTCAGGCGGCAGGGAACGGCTACGCTCATGCGCCGCCAACAGAGCAGCCACCTCAAAACCCTGAGGAGTCTGCACCGCACGCATCTGCGCACGCGAAGGAGTACCCGTCACCAAACCAGCAGAATCCACAGTCTTCACCGTATCCACCACCGGCAACACAGGAATCACCGCACGCACAACACCCTGCGGGCTCTCAGAACCCAAACCCTCAATCACACGGTGATACACCTGCGGCGGAGTAAACGCACGAGCGCAATCATGAATCAGCACATAATCCACCGGAACCTGCGCATCCTTCAAAGCATCCAACGCCGCAACCACCGAAGCAGTACGCGTATCACCACCGGTAGTAATCAACGCACCGGCACGGCGGGCATCCTCCAAAAGCTCCGGGCAACTCGCCGAACAATCAGCAGGAACAGTCACCACCACATGCTCAGCAACACCCGAAGCGAGCGCACCCTCCAACGCATAATCCAGCAAAGTACGACCATGCACACGCACAGCAGCCTTCGGAATCGGCTCACCCAGGCGAGTACCCGAACCAGCCGCCAAAACAATCACAGCAGTATTCGCCGCAGAAGCAGAACTCATCAGTCTCAAGCCCGTCTACGCCTCAAACTTATAACCCAAGCCGCGAACCGTCACCACATACTGCGGGGCAGAAGAATCCGGCTCAATCTTCGAACGCAGACGCTTAATATGCACATCCAGGGTCTTCGTATCACCCACATAGTCGGCCCCCCACACGCGCTCAATCAGCTGGCCACGAGTCATCACACGACCCACATTGCGCAGCAGAATCTCCAGGAGCTCAAACTCCTTCAGCGGCATAGAAATCTCTTCACCATTAACCGTCACCACATGGCGGTCAATGTCCATACGCACCGGGCCGCCCTGCAGCACCGACTCAGTAGCAGAATCAGTCTCCGCCGAACGACGACGCAACACCGCGCGGATACGAGCAATCAGTTCACGCGCAGAATACGGCTTCGTCACATAGTCATCAGCGCCCAGCTCCAGACCCAGCACCTTATCCAGCTCAGAATCCTTAGCGGTCAGCATGATAATCGGGACCGAAGACACCTCACGCAGCTTACGGCACACCTCCATACCGGACATGCCCGGAAGCATCACATCCAGTAGCACCAAATCCGCGCCCTCGCGGTCGAACACCGGCAAAGCATCCAGACCGTTGTCCACAACAATCGTCTGGAAACCCTCACGACCCAGCAAAAACGCAAGGGGATCCGAGAGGGCCTCTTCGTCCTCAACAATCAGAATTTTAGACATCAATAACTTCCTTCGATTCCATAAAACCTATACCGCTAACACTACACTGCGACCGGAAGCTCATTCAGCGGCAACGCCAACGTAAACGTCGAGCCTTCCTGCGGCATCGACCGAACCGTCACGCTACCACCGTGCTGAGTCATCACATGCTTCACAATGCTCAAGCCCAAACCAGTGCCGCCCGTCTGACGCGAACGAGCCGGATCAACCCGGTAAAAACGCTCAAAAATACGCTTCTGCTCGTCCTCCGGAATACCCACGCCCTGATCAGCAACCTCAACCAGCAGCTGATCCGCCACACGGTGCACCCAAATATCCACCTTTGTATGCTCCGGCGAATAACGCACCGCGTTCTCCACCAGGTTCTGCACAGCAATACCGAGCAGCTCGGCGTCTCCGTACACCTCGGGGACCTCCTCGATGCGGGTAGAAATCTGAATATCCTTCTCCTCCGCCACAATATGCGAACGATCCACCGCATCAGCCACCAAAGAAGGCACCGACACCGGACCACCACGCGCAATCACATCGGTCGACTGCAGACGCGAAAGCTCAATAATGTCACGCACCAGCGCAGACAGGCGGCGCGTCTCCTTATGAAGACGACCCACAAAATACTCAATCGCCTCCGGGTCGTCACTCGCCTGCTCAATAGCCTCAGCCAACAGACTCACCGCACCCACCGGAGTCTTCAACTCATGCGACACATTCGCCACAAAATCATTACGCATACGCTGCACACGAGAAATTTCAGTGCGGTCATCCGCGAGCACCAGAATGTACTCATCTCCCAGCGAAGCAACACGCACATCCAAGACCAGCGCCTCACCCTCACCGCGGTCAATCTCAAAAGTACGCTCCGCAAAAATACCGCGATGACGCACCGTGCGAATCATATCCGCCAACTCATCAGACGCCACAGTATGACCACGCACCAAACCCATCGCATACGCACCCGGAGAAGCCTGAACAACGCCGCCCACCTCATCAATCACCAGGTAAGCGCGACCAATCACAGCAAGCACCTGAGCGGCACCATCACGCAGCGCCGGCGCCGACACCAAACTACGCTCCTGCTCCCGCTCACTACGCGCCACCGCGTTCATGCTCAGGACGCCCACCAGCAGACCTATCATGCCCGCAATAAAGGCGATCAGACCGGCATCCATGTACTTCCCTTCCATTCGGGTACCCCATAAGTATAAATGTGGCCGATACCCAGCACTTGGGCGAACGCCCCTCTTCTCAGGCAGGCTCCCCGTACAGAAACCCTGCCGAGAACGCAATGAGCCGCCCACCTCAACGGTGGACGGCTCATCACAATGACAGGGGTGAAACCCTGCCGGAGGTATTACTTACCCTGGTTTGCTACGGCAGCAATAGCGTCCTTAGCAGCCTCGGGGTCCAGGTACTCGCCGGGCTTGACGGGCTGGAAGTTCTCATCCAGCTCGTAGTACAGCGGAATACCGGTGGGGATGTTCAGGCCAGCAATGTCCTCATCGGAAATGCCCTCGAGGTGCTTGACCAGCGAACGCAGGGAGTTACCGTGTGCAGCAACCAGAACGGTCTTGCCTGCTGCGAGGTCGGGCTTGATGTCTGACTCCCAGTAGGGAAGCATACGGCCCAGAACGTCCTTCAGGCACTCGGTGCGAGGAGCGTTCTCAACATCCGCGTAGCGGGGGTCGTGTGCCTGCGAGTAGGGGTCGTTGTCATCCAGCGGGGGCGGCGGAACGTCGTAGGAACGACGCCAAGTCATGAACTTCTCGTCGCCGTATTCCTCGCGGATCTCGGACTTGTTCTTACCCTGCAGAGCACCGTAGTGACGCTCGTTCAGGCGCCAGGTGCGCTTGACGGGAATCCACAGACGGTCTGCTGCATCCAGTGCAAGGTTTGCGGTGTTGATTGCGCGACGCTGCAGGGAGGTGTGAACAACATCGGGGAGGATGTTGCGCTCTGCCAGCAGCTCGCCGCCGCGCTTAGCCTCAGCGCGGCCCTTATCGGTCAGGTTAACGTCCACCCAGCCGGTGAACAGGTTCTTCTCGTTCCACTCGGACTGGCCGTGGCGCAGGAGTACTAGTTTGTAAGTCATACCTCTATTTTTTCATTTACCCGCCGGTTTGTCATGCCTCAAGGCCTAGAAAATATGCATTCTCCCAAAAATTTATAAGGGTCTTTTCTACCAGAACGAAAGGCTCAAAAACCCGGCCAGAAAAGGGCAAAGCCCCGCACACCATCCGACCGGGACAAACCCGCCAGAGGGCACGCGAGGCCTCACACTCTATCGCTCAAAGCGAGTACACAAGCTGCACTAGAAACGGCGGCGACCAACCGAAGGCCACACACCAGCCAGGAACACGCAGCTAATCACAGCAGCAACCAGCTGAAGAATCAGCACAGTATTACCGCCACCAGTCACCGCAGCAAAAACACTAAACAGCGACACCGCGGCAGCACCACCGGTCAAAGCCAGCCAGGTGTTCTTCGGGCGCTTACCGGCAAAATCGTAAGCATTAGCCGGAGACATCCACGCACGCACAAAAGCCAGCACACCAACCACGGCAGCTGCAATAGCCAGCAGCGTATCAACAAAAGTGGTCACATACCAGACCAACAGAATAGGAGACATAGTATTCCTTAGAATCAGCAGCTTCTCTAGACAACCCTAGCAAAGTGCCTAGCGGACAACCTTAAAGGCCTCAACCAAGTCATTGTAAAGGTCATCAACGTTCTCAATACCCACCGACAGGCGCAGCAACGACTCCGGAATCGAATCCGGCTCGTTACCGTGGCGGCGGCGACGCTCCACCAGGGACTCCACACCACCCAGGGAAGTTGCAGGGGTCCACACCTTCAGCGCCTCCACAACGTTACGGGCACCAGCCGCGTCGGTATCCAGGGTGACGCACAGAATCGCGCCGAAACCATCCATCTGCTTCTTCGCAACCTCATGGCCACGGTCGCTCTCCAGACCCGGGTAGCGCACCTCGGTCACGAAGGGGTGCTCACTCAGGCGCTCAGCCAGCACCTGCGCGTTCTGCACCGCACGCTCCACACGCAACGCCAGGGTGCGCAGACCGCGCAGACCAAGCCACGCCTCCACCGGACCGGGGATTGCGCCGTTGGTGATGCGGTGGTGCAGCATCGCCTTGTACAGTTCCTCATTCGAGGTGAGGGTCATACCCAACAGCACATCCGAGTGGCCTGCAAGGAACTTCGTTGCGGAGTGAACCACGACGTCAGCACCCAAATCCAGGGGACGCTGCAGAATCGGGGTCGCGAAGGTGTTGTCCACCGCGGTCACAATGCCCAGGCGGCGAGCGGTAGACAGCAGGGCGGGCAGGTCAGCGACCTCAAGCATCGGGTTGGTGGGGCTCTCCAGCCACGCCAGGACCTTCGGTGCCGAGTAGTTCACGTTCTCGGGGGTCACGCCGGCGCGGGATGCGGCATCCTCCATTGCGGCGATAACGCTCTCGGTATCTTCAATGTCCACGCGAATGAGCTCGATAATGCCGCGGCGTTCCAAATCCTTGCACAGGGTCACCGACGCCATGTACGCGTGCTTCGGAATCAGCACAATGGAACCAACCGGAACCAGGTCAATCACGGCGGCGACAGCAGCCATGCCGGAGGGGAACAGCAGACCCGGCTGGGATGCGTTCTCCAGCTTCGCCACAACCTCTTCCATACCCTCCCAGGTGGGGTTCGAGAAGCGGGCGTACACGCGGTCCTGCTCAATATTGACGGCGTCCACACCGCGGTAGGTGGAAGAAAGAACAATCGGGGGGTTCACCGGCGCGTCATGCTCGTGTGCCGGGCGGCCGCCGGAGACGACGAAGGTCTCGGCGGAGTAATTCATGTCGTGGTTATCTGCACTCATGTCTTTAAGCCTGGCACACCCACGCCCAGAACGCACGCCCACGCCGGTGACGGTACACAGGATTTACATGTTTTTTACCTGTAAGCGCACTCAACGCAGTTCGGACCCGTCGCCGAAGCCACACTGAGGATTTGGGCAGACCCGGTACCCTTAAGAAGTGATGGATACTCTCAGCTACACCCCCGATGCCCAGAATCTTCCCGCCGACCCGACCGGTCGCCGCGGGCTTTTTATCGTGGTCGAAGGAGGCGACGGCGCCGGCAAAACCACCCAGCTCACCCTACTGAATGAGGCACTACGCGACCGCGGATACCGTGTCATCACCACCCGCGAACCCGGCGGCACCGAGATTGGCGAAAAGCTGCGAGCGCTCGTCCTTGAGGCAGGTCAGGGCACCATTGACGACCGCACCGAGGCACTGATTTTTGCGGCGTCCCGCGCGGCACACGCCTCCCAGCTGATTCGCCCCGCGCTCGCTGAGGGTGCCATCGTGCTGAGCGATCGCTATATTGATTCCTCCGCCGCCTACCAGGGCGTAGGCCGTGACCTGGGCGTTGAGACCATTGTCGATTTGAGCCGCTGGGCCACCGCTGACCTGGTTCCCGACGCAACCCTACTGTTGAGCGTGCCGCTGAGTGCCGAGCAGGAACGCATGGACCAGCGCGGCACCGTCGACCGCATTGAGGCTGAAGGTGCGGCGTTCAAGGCGCGTATTCACGGTGCCTTCGAGCAGATTGCCAGTGAGGACGCTAACGGTTCGCACCGCATCATTGACGGCGTGGGCACAATTGATGAGGTACACGAACGTGTGCTTGAGGTGATTGAACCTCTGCTTGCCGCCCGCGACCTGGTCCGCACCCCGCAGGAGGACGCATGAGTCTCTGGGATACCTTGCTGATTCCCGCCGATAAGCTCCAGCAGCTACGCGCAGACGCCGCAGCTGACCGCCCCACGCACGCGTGGCTGTTTACCGGGGCGACCGGCGCGCCTCACCGTGAGGCGGCAAAGGTTTTCGCCGCCGCTCTGCTGTGCGAGCAACCCGACCCGCAGAACCGCGGGTGCGGCCAGTGCAAGGGTTGTGTGACCGTGATGAACGGTTCGCACGCGGATTTTACGCACTTTAGTACCGAGGCGATGCAGATCAGCATTGATGAGGCACGCGAGCTGGTCATGAAGGCTCAGGACCGCCCAACCGTGGGTCGTTGGCGCGTGATTCTGGTCGAGGACACCGAACGCATGCCGGAGCGTACCTCCAATGTGTTGTTGAAGGCAATTGAGGAGCCGCCGCCGCACACGATTTGGCTGCTGACGGCGCCCTCCCCCACTGACGTGCTGGTGACGATTCGTTCGCGTTGCCGTCCGGTTCAGCTGCCAGTTCCGACGGATGCTCAGGTGCACGAGTATTTGCTGGCGCACGGCGTGGCTGATCCGTTGGCGCAGCGTGCGGCCCGTCTGGCTCTGGGTGATGCGCAGGAGGGGTACCGTCTGGCAACCGATGAGCAGGCGATGGCTCGTCGGGAGCTGATTACCTCCCTGATTCTGAATGTTCGTTCTATTTCTTCGGCTTTCAATGCAGCTGAGAAGCTCACTGACCTTGCCGACCAGGACTCACAGGCCGTCTCCGCTCTCAAGGATGAGCAGGAACGCCAGGAGCTGCTGACTCTGTTGGGTATTCGTGAGGGCGAGCGGGTTTCGCCATCTTTGCGAGCGCAGGTTCGCCGTCTGGAGGAGCAGCAGAAGCGCCGCGCTAAGCGCGTTTCCTCCGATACGCTGTTGCGTTCCGTGGCGCAGGTTCAGACGGTACTGCGTGATGCGTTGACGGTGGCTCTGTCGGCGAAGGCTCCGCTGGTCAATGAGCATTTGCGTGAGCCCCTAGAAGCGTTCTGCACCCGCCGTTCCGCCCTGCAGCTACTGGAGGATGTGCAGGCGATTGAGCTGACTCTGCGTCGCCTGCGGACGAACGCAAATGCGCGTCTGGCGCTTGAAGCATTGATGAGCCGCTTCGTGTATTAGAAACGCTCAGACAAGAGTCTTTGGCTCTTCAAGACAGCACAAAATGGGGAGGCACCGAAGAAATATTCTTCGATGCCTCCCCTTTTTCTATTGGTTCTCAGTGCCCCTAGAGTTTAGTTGCGGAATCGAGCTTAGTTGCGGAAACCGTGAACCGGCGACGGAATACGACCGCAGCGGGCGATGAACGCATCCGCGCTCGGGGTATGGGTGGGCATGACGGGTGCTCGACCGAGCAGGCCACCGAATTCGACCATGTCGCCTACGCCCAGGCCGACGGCCGGAATCACGCGGACCGCGGTGGTCTTGTGGTTCATCACGCCGATGGCTGCCTCGTCGGCAATCATTGCGGCGAGGGTGGCGGCGGGGGTGTCACCGGGAACCGCGACCATGTCCAGGCCGACGGAGCAGATGGCGGTCATTGCTTCGAGCTTGTCGAGGCTGATGTGTCCGGCTGCGGCGGATTCAATCATGCCGATATCCTCAGAGATCGGGATGAAGGAGCCGGAGAGGCCACCGACGTTCGAGCACGCCATGAGGCCGCCCTTCTTCACCGCATCGTTGAGCAGTGCGAGGGCTGCGACGGTACCGTGGGTACCGACGGTTTCCAGACCCATTTCCTCGAGGATGTGTGCGACCGAGTCGCCAATCTCTGCGGTGGGTGCCAGGGAGAGGTCGATAATGTTGAACTGCACGCCAAGGCGTTCAGCGGCGAGGGTACCGACCAGCTGGCCGACGCGGGTAATCTTGAAGGCTGCCTTCTTGATTTCTTCTGCGCAGGTGTCGAAGGATTCGCCGCGGACCTTCTGCAGGGCGCGGTGCACCACGCCGGGGCCGGAGACGCCCACGGAGATGGTGGTGTCTGCCTCCTGCACGCCGTGGAATGCACCCGCCATGAAGGGGTTGTCGCTGACGGCGTTTGCGAAGACGACGAGCTTGGCGCAGCCGAAGCCGTGCGCGTCCGCGGTCAGGTCTGCGGTGGCGCGAATAGTCTCGCCCATGAGCTTGACGGCGCTCATGTTGATGCCAGCGCGGGAGGAGCCAATGTCTACGGAGGAGCAGACCACGTCGGTCTCTGCGAGCGCTCGCGGGATGGAGCGAATCAGCTTCTCGTCGGCGGGGGTCATGCCCTTATCGACGAGGGCACTGAAGCCACCGACGAAGTTCACGCCGACTGCCTTGGCGGCAGCGTCGAGGGTGCGGGCGAATTCTACGTAGTCCTCATCTTTGGAGGCGCCTGCCACCAGTGCGATGGGGGTGACGGCGATGCGCTTGTTGACAATCGGGATGCCGAGTTCAGCTTCGATACCTTCGCAAACGCTGACGAGGTTTGCCGCGCGGCTGGTGATCTTGTCGTAAATCTTGCGGCGGGCTACTTCGCCGTCGGAGTCGGCGCAGTCGAGCAGGGAGATGCCCATGGTGACGGTGCGAATGTCGAGCTTCTGCTCCTCGATCATTCGGATGGTTTCTAGAATGTTGGTGTTGAGCATAGTGGTGCCTTAGATGGTGTGCATTGCCTTGAAGATGGATTCTGCCTGAATGCGAATCTGGACCTTCTGTTCGTGCTCGACACCGGTCATGGCTTCCTGCAGGTCGATGAGGTTCTGCTGCTCTTCGTCGAAGGAGCAGTGCATGATCATGGTGAAGTATTCGCCCATGATGGTCTGGGAGACGTCGAGGACGTTGACCTTGCGTTCTGCGAGGGTTGCGGTCACGGCGGCGATGATACCTTCGTGGTCAATGCCTGTGACGGTGAGGATGATCTTCACGGTGTTCTCCTAGCGGTTTGGGGTTGCGTACTCAAGGAATGCGCGCATAAAGGCACAGGTATACGCATATTTATAAGACCAATTATAGGTTACTCAGAACACATTCTGTAGGGGGAACACAAAAAGCCGCCATTACTCACGCTGACGGGGCATAAAAAATCCACGCCTCCCCCACCTTTTAAAATGCGGAGAAGAACGTGGATCTTTATTAATTTCCGTATTTAATTCTTCAGTACTGGAGCACCTTTTTCGGCGCTCCTTTAATACGTAGAAGTTTTTAGACGTAAGAAGCGATGTACAGTTCGCCGCTGCCGCTCAGGGTTGCCACGGAGGGCTCACCCACGTGCAGTACCGACTCGGTGGCACCCAGCACGAACTCTTCGGTGCCGTTGCCGTCTGCTGCGTGAATGGTGATTTCGCCGGATACGCTCAGTGCGGCGCTAATACCCTCGAAGGTGTACTCCTGCGGCTTGCCCTCTTCAACGCGGATGCGGGTCACGCTCATGCGCTCATCCCACATGGCGTAGGTGCCGACGGGTGCGTTATCGGGGGTGGGGCGCTGAATCACGGGTGCGTCCTGGCTTTCGCCGAGAACCTTGATGAGCTCCTCGGTGTCGATGTGCTTTGCGGTCAGGCCCGCGCGCATCACGTTATCGGAGGGGTTCATCAGCTCAATGGCGGTACCCGAGACGTAGGCGTGCACCTGGCCGTCGGGGGTGAATGCGGATTCGCCGGGTGCCAGGTGTACCAGGTTCATGACGAAGGCGACCAGCAGGCCGCGGTCGCCGGGGTACTTGCCGGCAACAATCTGTACGAGCTCAGCGGCATCAGCGATGAGCGCGTTCTCGGAGTCGGTCAGCTGTGCTGCCGCCTCGACGAGCTGCTCAACAGCGGCTGCGGCGGTCTCTTCGGGCATGTGAATAATCTCGGTCAGCAGCTGCTTGGGGGTAAGCTCCACGCGCTCTGCCAGCCAGTCAGCCTTGAACGCCTTCGCCAGTTCTGTCAGCTGCTCGGAGGTGCGCACACCGGTCAGCACGCGCATCTGGGTTAGGGCGATGACGGTTTCGGGCTTGGAGTAGCGGTCCTTGTAGTTGCGGTGCGGCGCGTCAATCGCGATACCGCGTGCCTGCTCATCCTCGAAGCCGGCGATAGCCTGCTCGGGGGTGGGGTGCACCTGAATGGACAGCGGCGCATCAATCGCAAGGATCTTGAAGAGGAAGGGGAACCAGTCGGAGGTACGGTCCGGGCGCAGGAAGCGGGAGGGCTCAGCCTGAATCAGCTCGTTAAGCGGGGATTCGGTGCCGTCAACGGTGGCACGGGAGGGCGCAGCCGGATGCGCGCCAACCCACACCTCAGCCTCGGGCTGTTCGGTGGGGACGGGCACGCCACGCATGCGTCCGAGAATTTCGCGGGAACCCCACGCATAATTCTGAATCTGGTTTTTTAGGGAAAAAATCTCACCCATGGGGGAAAATACCTCTCGACGTGAGTTGTTTGAAGTAAGTGAAGTGATAAAAAACCCATACATTCAGCGGAATTTATAAGGTTTTACCTGCCCATTATAGAGGCTAGTTGCACTTCTTTACCGCTAAAATAAAAGGCGTGACTACTATTAATCTACATGACTCATTCAAAGCGTACGACGTGCGTGGCATCGTCGGCGAGACCATTACCGCAGAGACTGTTCGCGCTACTGGTGCGGCTTTCGTAGACGTTCTGGGCCTGGAGGGCCAGACCATTCTGGTCGGTGGCGACATGCGCCCCTCCTCCCCCGAATTCATGGATGCATTCGCCCAGGGTGCAACCGCTCGCGGTGCAAATATTGAGAAGATCGGCCTGATCTCCACTGACGTTCTGTACTTCGCATGTGGCGTTGAGAACGCTGCCGGTGTTACCTTCACCGCTAGCCACAACCCCGCAGAGTACAACGGCATGAAGATGGCTAAGGCTGGCGCTGTTCCTCTGTCTTCCGAGTCCGGTCTGTTCGATATTCGCGACCTGGCTCAGAAGTACCTGGATGCAGGCGAGATTCCTTCTGTGGAGAAGGTCGGCACCGTTTCTGAGAAGGACATCCTCAAGCCTTACGCAGAGTACCTGCGCAAGCTGGTTGACCTGTCTTCCATCCGCCCCCTGAAGGTTGTTGTTGACGCTGGTAACGGCATGGGTGGTATGACCACTCCCGCTGTTCTGGGCGACACCATCCTGCCGGGCCTGCCCCTGGAAATCGTTCCCCTGTACTTCGAGCTGGACGGTACCTTCCCGAACCACCCGGCTAACCCGCTGGAGCCTGCTAACCTGGTTGACCTGCAGAAGGCTGTTGTTGAGCACGGTGCTGACATTGGTCTGGCATTCGACGGCGACGCTGACCGCTGCTTCGTCATCGACGAGAAGGGTGAGCCCGTCACTCCTTCGGCTGTGACCGCTCTGGTTGCTGAGCGCGAGATTGCTCGTGCGAAGGCTGAGGGCAACGAAGAGCCCGTCATCATCTACAACCTGATCACCTCGAAGGCTGTTCCTGAGCTGGTTGAGAAGCTGGGCGGCCGCGCAGTGAAGACCCGCGTGGGCCACTCCTTCATCAAGGCTGTTATGGCTGAGGAGAACGGCGTTTTCGGTGGCGAGCACTCCGCTCACTACTACTTCAAGGACTTCTTCAACGCAGACACCGGCATGCTCGCTGCAATGCACGTGCTGGCTGCTCTGGGCGGCGGCGACCAGCCCCTCTCCGAGATCAGCGCGAAGTACTCCCCGTACGTTGCTTCCGGTGAGATCAACTCCGAGATCGAAGACAAGGCTGCCGCTGTGGACCGCGTGCGTGCACACTACGCTGACGCTCCCGTGGTTGTTGAGGACTCCGACGGTACCACCTTCACCAACACTGAAGAGGGCTGGTGGGTGAACCTGCGTCCTTCGAACACTGAGCCTTTCCTGCGTCTGAACCTTGAGGCACCGGATGTTGCGACTATGGAGCGCGTCCGTGACGAGGTTCTGGCTCTGGTTCGCCAGGGCTAAGCACTAGCTAGCTGCTAAAGATCCCGCCCCGCAGATTCGTCTGTGGGGCGGGATTTTTATTTTGAGTTCTAAAAACCCGGCCAGGTTCTTCTGTCTAAGAGGAAGAACCTAGCCGGGTTTAAGAAGCCTAGCGGACGAGCCGGCTTACGGGGTTTTTACGCCTCGCGTGCCTGGTCGTGGAGCATCCACTGGTCGGGGCCGAAGATTTCGTAGTTGATGTTCTTGCCGGGGACGCCTGCCTCAACCAGTGCGGAGCGTACGCCCTGCATGAAGGGCAGCGGGCCGCAGAGGTAGACGTTAGCGTTGGCGGGAACGTCCAGCTTGGAGACATCGACGCGGCCGGTGAAGTCGCCGCCCTCGCCCTCGATGAAGGATACGAGGCGTGCGTTGGGCAGCTTGCCGACGAGCTCGGTGAGCTCTTCGCGCAGGGGCCAGGTGTCCAGGCGGCGGTCTGCGTGGACCACGGTTACGGGGCGCTCAGAGCCCTTCTCAACCAGCTCGGAGAGGAAGCTGAGCATGGGGGTGGTGCCGATACCTGCGGAGAAGAGGTACAGGGGTGCCTCGGGGTCGCCGAAGCCTTCCAGGGTCAGGTCACCGTAGGGGTTGGAGATCTCGACGACTGCGCCGACTTCCAGCTCGTGCAGGATGGAGGTCATCTCGCCGTTGGGGTCGAGCTTCACACCGATGCGGCGCTGGTTCTTTTCGCTGGGCAGCAGGGTGTACTGGCGTGCCTGGCGCAGACCGTCGCGTGCGGGAACGATGATGGAGATGTACTGGCCGCCCTTGGACTCGGTCATGGGGGTCTCGTCGGCGGGCTCGAAGGTCAGCACGACGACGTTCTCGCCGGTCTCCTTGCGCTCAACGAGCTTGAAGGGTGCGAACATGACGTCGTTTGCCTGGGAAGCGTACAGGCCCTTCTCCAGCTTGATGAGGGCGTTGCCCATGAGCCAGTAGACCTCGGTCCATGCCTCAACGATTTCGGGGGTAGCCAGGTCGCCCAGGTTAGCGGCGATTGCCTCGAAGAGGTACTTGTAGACGGTGGGGTACTCTTCTTCCTTCAGGCCCAGGGATGCGTGCTTGTGTGCAACGCGGGAGAGGACCTCGTCGGGGTAGGAGTTCGGGTTCTGGACGATGTAGGAGGCGAACACGGCGATGGAGCCTGCCAGCGCCTTGGGCTGGGTGCCTTCGAGCTGGGAGGAGCGGGAGAACATGCCGTCCATCAGGTCGGGGCGAGCGGCGAACATTCGACGGTAGAAGTCGGGGGTGATGTCGTTAATGCGCTCAGCAATAATGGGCAGCGTTGCCTCAATAATGGGGCGGGACTTTTCGGAGAGCATCGGTGCGTGCCTTCTTCCTGTGTGGTCACCGCGGCCGTTGAGGTGGCGCCCCGGTGTGGGTGGGGCGTTCACTCGGGCAGCTTAGTTGGTGACGGAGTGTTGATAAAACACCCTTACCGTAGCATTTTGTGCTGTGTTTGCGCTGAGTGCAGGTCACTCCCTGAGGGGTGTTGAGGGGTCTAGGCGAGACTTATGGTTCAGCTTGACTCAAAGAGAGAGCCCCGCGTCACACTATATATTTTCAGCACTGTTTTTGAGTTCGCCGGGTGACTAGCCCCGAAGTCTGCATAAAAATTCTGGAATGAAAATATATTTACTATGGAAAGTATGCAGTGTGGTGCAAAAATGAATATGGTCACATTTTCTGCATTTGAAAAGCAAATTTGCAATATTCTGTATTTACTGCACAAATTTAGGACTCACGCAGGTTCCAGCAGTCACGCAGGCAGCGGCAAAATACTCCCCACTCCCCTCGAAAACCCTGCAAGAACCCCCTGCAAGAAAGCCGAGAGAACCCCGCGCGAACCGCCCAGCAGCCCCCGCGTCAACCGCAGAAACACCCTAAACTTCGTGTTAAAAACTCTATGGAGCCTCCCACCGGAAAGCTCCACAGGTACCACGTATTCCTTTAGCGTGCAGGCAGCGCATTCTCCGGAGGCGCGAAGCCTAGCTCCACAAATACCGGGCCAACGGGACGTGCACCGGCAGTCAGCTCGCTAATCACAACCGAGTCCACCGAAGCATAGAACGCCTCACGAGCCTTCGCCAGCACATTGCGCAGGCGGCAGAACTTATCGAGGGGGCAGTGGCCGTTCTCATCCTCGCACTCAATCATGGGGATATCACCCTCAGTAGCACGAAGAACAGTGCCGACGGTCGCAGAACGACCAGCATCGGAAAGCATGACGCCACCGGCGCGACCGCGAGTCGAATCCAGGTAACCCATGTTCACGAGGAAAGCCACAGCCTTCGCCACGTGGTTGTAGGGGGTGTCCACTCCCTCAGAGATCTTCTGAGTGGAAAGCTTCTGACCGGGCTCCAGAGCAGACAGGAGCATCAGAACGCGGAGCGAGACATCCGAGAATGCTGTCAAACGCATGGATACTCCTTCTCATCTCTCGTGCCGCCGTCACTTCCACAGAGAACTTCCATAGAGACGGCAACGGATGCGCGAGCCCGGGCGGGTTCGACGCGTTCAAAAATCTTACATTGGAATTGTATAGGGGCGGCAAGAGAGGCAAGAAATTATGGATAGCCACTTCTGCACCAAACCATCCCGGCGAGGATCTTAAAGTATTTCTCAAGAGCAAGTGGACTGCATAGCCTTACACTCACGCCTTTGCAAGAAAACTTATCACTCCCCCAACTGACAGGGATTCAAATTTCCCCCAAACGGAAAGAAGGGGTGGAATCTCACCGAGAGATTCCACCCCTTCAAGGCGCTAAACCTTAGGTATTAGCTGGAGTGTCTTAGTCCTCCAGAGCCTTCGCCAGAGCGTCGCGCTGTTCGCGAACCTCAGCGGGCAGCTTGTCGCCGAACTTCTCCAGCCACTCGTCGATGCCGGGCAGTTCAGCAGCCCATTCTTCCTTCGAGACAGCCAGAGCAGCCTTCAGCTCTTCCTCGGAGATTTCCAGACCGGTCAGGTCCAGGTCTTCCTTGGTGGGAACGGTGCCCAGGAAGGTCTCCTGGCCGCCAGCCTTGCCGTCGAGGCGGTCGAAGATCCACTTCACAACGCGAGAGTTCTCGCCGAAGCCGGGCCACGCGAAGCCACCGTCGGGGGTGCGGCGGAACCAGTTGACGTAGTAGACCTTCGGCATGTTCTCGGTGCCGTGCTTCTTGCCCAGGTCCAGCCAGTGCTTGAAGTAGTCACCAGCGTTGTAGCCGATGAAGGGCAGCATTGCCATCGGGTCGCGGCGAATCACGCCGACAGCACCCTTAGCAGCCGCGGTGGTCTCGGAGGAGAGGGTAACTGCGCGGAAGACGCCCTGCTCCCAGCTCTCGGACTCGGAAACCAGCGGGATGGTGGTCTTACGGCGACCGCCCAGAACGATAGCGCTCAGCGGCACACCCTCGGGGTCGTAGTACTCGGGAGCGAGCATGTCGACCTGGGATGCGGGGGTGCAGAAGCGGGAGTTCGGGTGAGCTGCCGGGCGACCGGACTCGGGGGTCCAGTCCTTACCGGTCCAGTCGGTCAGGTGTGCGGGAGCCTCGTCGGTCTTGCCCTCCCACCAGACAGAGCCGTCGTCGGTCAGAGCAACGTTGGTGAAGATGGTGTTGCCCTTGGCGATAGCCTTCATAGCGTTCGGGTTGGTGGAGTAACCGGTGCCCGGTGCCACGCCGAACAGGCCAGCCTCGGGGTTGACCACGCGTGCCTGGTGGTTCTCGTCGAACTCAATCCATGCGATGTCGTCGCCGACCATCTCAGCCTTCCAGCCGTCAATGGTGGGCTCCATCATTGCGAAGTTGGTCTTGCCACATGCGGAGGGGAACGCTGCGGAGATGTAGCGAACCTTGCCCTCGGGGTTGGTGACCTTCAGGATGAGCATGTGCTCTGCCATCCAGCCCTCGTCGCGACCGATAACGGATGCGATACGCAGTGCGTAGCACTTCTTACCGAGCAGTGCGTTACCGCCGTAACCGGAGCCGAAGGACCAGATTTCGCGGGTCTCGGGGAACTGGACGATGTACTTCTCGGGATTGCAAGGCCAGGGAACATCTTCCTGACCGGGCTCCAGGGGTGCACCAACACTGTGCAGAGCCTTGACGAAGAAGCCGTTGGTCTCGTTCAGCTTGGCAAGAACGTCCTTACCGATGGTTGCCATGATGCGCATGGAGCAGACAACGTATGCGGAGTCGCTGAGCTCAACAGCAATCTTGGGGTTCTTAGCCTTCAGGGAGCCCATGACAAAGGGAATGACGTACATGGTACGACCGCGCATGGAGCCCTCGAACAGACCGGTCAGGGTCTGCTTCATTTCGACGGGGTCGCGCCAGTTGTTGGTCGGGCCTGCGCCTTCTTCAGTCTCGGAGCAGATGAAGGTGCGCTCCTCGACACGTGCAACGTCGTCAGGATCGGAGAAAGCTGCGTAAGAGTTCGGGAATTCGTGATCGCTGAGGCGAACAAAGGTGCCAGCGTCGACCAGTTCCTGAGCGAGGCGGTCGTATTCTTCCTGGGTGCCATCGACCCAGTAGATGTGTGCGGGCTGGGTCAGTGCCGCAACTTCGCGAACCCAGTCCAGAAGGCCCTGGTGGGTAGTGGGTGCGCTCTGCAGCTCCTTTTCGAGCTCAGCAGAGAGAGTACGAGTTGAGGTGTCAGCCATTGACATTTTCCCCTTCAATCGGTGGCCCGGATACTACATTGATCCGGATAGGTCTGCGGTAACAAAGAAGCAGTTAAACACTACAAGCGTGCAAACAATGGTGAATATGCACGCTTGGACAGTCTCCACTTCCTCGTGATGCTTACAGAATAACGCATTAATGGTCTATAGAGCTTTCTATAACGCCATTTCTTAAGTTCTGCGCATCACATTCTTAGAATACGAGAGGATTTCTGTAAAGAATTTTTAGGGCTTACGACGGGATCCTCCGGGGGATTTCAGGGACCTGCAGTGCCGGTTTTAGGGTGCCGAGAAAATATTTTGAAAAAATTTTACGACACGAAAAACCCCGGAATCATGCGGCAAAACGGGGTACTTTCGATTTCTGCGGAGGGGATTTTGGGTCAATTTCGAGTTTTTCGGCTTG
Organism: Rothia sp. HMSC069C10; assembly: GCF_001812205.1. NCBI lineage: Bacteria > Bacillati > Actinomycetota > Actinomycetes > Micrococcales > Micrococcaceae > Rothia > Rothia sp. HMSC069C10. The sequence goes on along the minus strand of NZ_KV808282.1, from coordinate 129,642 downwards.
CACACCCTTGAGGACATCCGTATAGTAGTACCTGTTGCCGCGACGGGTTGAAGAAATCCGAAGCGAGGAACATGCGCCTGTAGCTCAACGGATAGAGCATCTGACTACGGATCAGAAGGTTGGGGGTTCGAATCCCTTCGGGCGCACCAACGATCCCCGGTTCTTCGGAACCGGGGATTTTTTGTATCCCCAGAAATACGCTCAAAAAGTGCCCCACCGAAAGCGCCGGGTACAGCACAAGGCACCGCACGCGCGGCAGACGGCGCAGCGCGCAGAAACTACAGCGCATAGAGATACCTATGTAGGGGTGCAGCAAGGACGCTCCACCAGCCGCCGCCGCATCCGCACCCAAAAACTGAGCCAAAAGTGCGCCTCAACCTGTGAATCCGCAGATTTACGCTCCCAGATGACGTGCTCCGGGGCACACCCGCCAAAAAACGCCTAGGATGGAAAGAGGACCCTCCACGCATAGGTTGGAGAGTAGACAACGCAAAGGAGCACTATGGCACAGCTATCCATTCCGCAGTCCCTGATAGGTGCGCTCATTGATATTGCTGATTTGGGAACCCTCGATTACTTCCCGCCCACCGAACGATGCGCCCACTGGTCCATCTATGACGCGCAGCGCCAAGAGCTCCTCTGCCCTTGCGCACCCGCCGCCAACACCACAGTAGAAAAGCTCTTTGAGGCCGCGGCGAAGATTCTCTACGAGAATTTCCCGCGATATATCGATTCGCCCGAGGAAATCATTCCTTATACTTCCCGCCAGGAACTCGTTGCCGCCCTACGTCGCGGTGAGGAAGAGCCTGTTGATAAGGAACAGGGCGAGCTGCAAGAGCCGTCAGCTGAAAATACTGTAGAGCCTACGGCTGAGGTTGAAACTAGCCCCGCCGAACCTGCAGTAGTTAAGGGCACGGAAGTGAGCGCTTCTGTTGCGCCCAAGCCTGCGGCCCCGAAGCCCGCGCCCTCCCCCGCGCTCTTTGCCGCCCGCGCGGCGCAGGCACCCGCCCCGACTCCTACCCCGGCTCCCAGCGTGCCGGAAGAAGCGCCCGTGGAGGCACCTGCAGAGGCGACTACAGAAGAGACGGTTCCGACGCCCACCACGGTTGCTCCCGCAGCGCCCAAGCCCGCTGCACCGAAACCTGCAGTACCCAAGCCCGCTGCGCCGAAGCCGGTAGCACCTACTCCCGGTGCTCCCTCCCCCGGTATGTTCCGCAAGTCCACGCTGACCTTCCGTCCGCCGCGCATCGAAGAGTACCTGGAGGGTCTGCGTACCCGCCAACAGGCTACCGAAGCCGCAGAAGCTACCCATACGGCAGTATCTAGCGAGCAGGCGCCTGTTGAAGAGTTGCCCGTACTCAGCCAGTCCCTACCGAGCGCGCCGAAGCCCGGTGCGCCGGTCCCCGCTACTCCGGCTGCCACCAGCGCACCCGCCGCAAAGCCGGTAGCCGCCGAACCGACCGGACCTCGCGCCATTACCGCCGAGGACCGCGAACGCAGCTACCGTCTGCGCCCGAGCCTACGCGCCCGCCTCGAACGAGAAAATATCAGCGAAGAGCTCGTGCGCACCATCCTGCGTGAAGGCGCGGCAGAACGCCTCAACGACTGGACGATTCGCTTCACCCACGACGACTACCGAGTGGACGTAAACACCGCCTCCGCCGAAGTTATCACCGTCATTGACGAATACGACGCCGAATACAACGAAGCGGTACAGGCATCCCTGGCTCAGGGCGAATACACCTCGCTCAACGCCTTGGAGCTCGAATTCAGCGAGCGCGCCCGGACCTTCCTGAAGAAGAACCCGCCGTTCGTTTTCGACCTGATGCTTCAGGCGCTGAGCAGCCCCGAGAGCGTGCGCATGGCTGAAGGCTGGACCCGCATCTACGCGGCGCAGGGTCTGGAAATTGCGGTTTCGCCCGATGAGCGGACCGTTCTTGCCCTGGCGAAGACCCCGGATTTCCATGTTCTGCACGCGGAGAACCTGCGCAAGGCACAGCTCGAAGAGCTCAGCAACACCCTGGCGAAACAGGCAGAAGATAAGGCAGCCCAGGCAGAAAACACCACCGAGGAGGAGAAATAATGTCCGCTAAGCAGATTACCGTTCCTCTCGAGGTGTACGTTCGTCTGCAGGAGCTTGCCTCCCTCGCCGCCTATAGCTACCGCGATGAGCAGGGCTCCGAAGAGAACACTGCAAGCGATAAGCCGTGGGATTTGCTCTCCAAGGATGGCGCCTCCCTACTCGATGAGAACGGCGCGCTCAAGCCCGAAGCGGCAGAGCTCTACTTCACCCTCCTACCGCTCATTGCCCAGGAATTCATGGAGCAGCAGCAGGCACTCGTGGACGCATACCGTCAGGCGCCCAAGCCCGCCGCCGCACGCGCCAAGATTCGCCCCTCCAACCAGCGCCTCATTCCGCTGACCGAGGTGCCGCTGGAGAACCAGCGTATTGCCGCGCGCATCGAGAAGGAATTCTACGGTGACGTGCCGCCGCGCCGCCGCATCTACGGTGTGCTCCCCGGCGTCATGGATTACATGATGCGCCACGGGCTCACCTACGAGCTGCTGCTGGACATCATCGAATCCCCCGCAAGCACGGTGGTTCAAGAAAGCGCGCAGGAGAACCGTTACGGCCGCGAAGTCACCCTCTACACGCATGAGGAAGAAGGCTACCAGGTGGTGCTCAACCCCCTGACCGCCGAGGTGCTCGCGCTACGCCCGCTGCAGGCTCTCGCGGGAGGCTACCAGCTCTCCCCCGAGGCTCAGGCACAGCTGAAGGCGCTCGGCCTGACCGGCGAGTACATTGCCCGCATCCTCGATGAGGCTGAGGACCGCCGCCCGATTCCCGGCAGTAGCCGCACCGTGTACTCGCTCAACGGCTACCAGGTGGAGTTCTCGCACTCCGACCAGCAGGTGATTCGTATTAGCCGCGGCACCGCGCCCAGCCGTAACCCCTTCGAATCGCAGCCGAGGATGAGCGGTACGAAGAGGCAGCGCGGCCGCAAGATTCCGCACGATGTGGATGCGTTCGTGCAGCTACTGCAGGAGCACGGCTTCACCATCACCATGGGCGGTAAACACTACGATATTCGCCATGAGAAGCTGGCTCCGGGTCAGAAGGCGGTCACCTCCGTAACCCCCTCGGATTCGCAGCGCTGGCACCTGAACTCGGCGCGCCAGATCCGCAATACCTTCGGTATCGACCTGCGTTACGCTGATCCGCGCGATAGTGTACGCGGTATTGTGCGCGGCTCGGGACGAAACACCCAGAATACTGATGACCACAGCGCAGAAAAGCAGGACGCCGAGAAGAGCGCGGAGAAGACGGCGGAGAAGGAATCCGAGTAGGTCTTCGTCACAGTTGAAGCATAGCCGTTGAAGCGCGCCCGCGTGCCGGTTCTTTATACTGCCCCCAGCATGTCTTTGCATCTGGGGGCAGTATTCATATGCGCCTATATCCCGCGTTGTCAGGGCAATACGGGGTAGACTGGGGGCAATACAGACATGCTACTCAGCATAAAAATTAATATGCGTTCCCGTGATATGCGTGACGGTAGGGTTGGGGATGCGCCACAAAGTACGGTGAATAACAGCCCCTGCCTCTACAATAGAAACGCATCACTACAGAAGAAGGAGAACGCATGGGCGTAACGATTAAGGTCACTGACGAAGCAGGCGTAAACTACGACATTCAGTGGGAAGACCACCACACCCTCCTGGAAACCCTCCAGGCTAACGGCGTGCCGGTCCTCGCAACCTGCGGTGGTAACGCATCCTGCGCTACCTGCCACGGCTTCATCGACCCCGAGCACTTCGAGGCTTCCGGTGAGCGCACCGAAGCTGAGCAGGACCTGCTCGACATGGTCGATGACGTCGCCAACGAGTACTCCCGCCTGTGCTGCCAGGTCGAGTACGCCCCCGGTATGGACGGAGCAGAAATCCAAATGCAGGCGGCGATGTAATCATGTTTAAATCGGCTCAGGTACTCGCATCAACCACCCTCCTCTGTTGCGTGCTCGCGCTCAGTGGATGCGGCGCGTCCCAGGCCGGTCAGGAAGCTGAAGGCACCTCGGCACAGCCGAGCGCTTCGGCTTCGGTCAAGCCCGGCACGATTCGAGTAGCCTCCGACGGGGCTACCCCTTCGGTGAGCCCGGGTTCCATTACCGTGGTGAACTCCCCCGACGCGGAGCACCACGAGTCTTCCTCTGAGCACTCCGAGTCTTCCTCCCACACCGAGACTCACGAGTCGAAGCAGAGCTCCACTTCTGCCGATTCCCACCACGAGGGTTCCGAGCAGAACAAGTCGGACGACTCTGATTCTCAGCAGGATTCCCAGAAGGGCTCAGACTCGTCTTCGCAGTCGGGCTCTCGCTCTTCGGGTAACTCCTCGAATTCCTCCGGTTCCTCGAACTCGTCGAGTTCTTCCAACTCCTCGAATTCCTCGAGCTCTTCGGAGAAGTCCTCTAACTCCTCCAACAACAACGCTGAGGGACCGACCCAGTGCGATCTGGACGACCTGAACGTTTCGGTTGCCATTGGAGATGGCTCCCCCGGCGCTCGAAACTACACCCTGTACTTCCAGAACTCCTCGAACTCCCCCTGCACCCTGCGCGGCTACCCGCGCGTGGTCCATGCGGGTCCTTCGGGAACCTGGGTTGGTCGTGAGGCTTCCACCTCCGACGAGTACATGAACCCTGCGGGTGTGACCCTCAACCCCGGCGATAGCACCACCGCGGTGCTGCGTTCGGTGTACCCGGCACGCTTCGGTGACGATTGCGGCAGCCGCCCGGTTCAGGGCTTCCTGGTGGGCCTTCCCTCCGGTTCCGGTGGCGTGATTGTTCCGCTGGATACGACCGCGTGTTCCTCGTCTGTTCCGCAGCTGTCGGTGGGTCAGTTTGGTGCCCGCTAACGCGGCATTGCAGATGTGACAACATCTCTGGCACGTTGTGTGCGCATATAGTTCACATATAGTTCAAGGGCGGTTCCCCGTGATGGGGAACCGCCCTTGAACTATCTTTAAGCCTAAATCTAGGGTTTAGCTTTAGCCATGCGGTAGCCGCGCGCTCTTAGAGGGAGCGGGCAACCTCATCGTGGCTGAAGCGTGCACCGCGCGGGTATGCGGGCGCCTCACCGTGACCGAGGTTGACGATCAGGAAGGGGATCTCTGCGTTATCCGCGAAGAATTCCTTCTTGATGCCGGCGAAGTCTGCGCCGGTCATGGGGCCAGCGTCCAGGCCGAGGGCGCGGATTGCGGTGATGAAGTAGCCTGCCTGCAGGTGAGCGCTCAGCTCAGCGGCGGGGGTAGCAAGCTCCTCGGTGGTGTAGAAGCCCTTGATGAAGCTGGCAGCGTTGGGGTTGAAGGTCTCAGCGTGCTCTACCCAGTTTGCGTCTGCGGAGAGAATCGCGGTGACCGGTGCCGCCTGGGTCTTAGCCTTGTTGCCGTCAGCCAGGTGTGCAACGAGGCGCTCGCGTGCTTCGGGGCTCTTAACCCAGGTGATGCGCAGGGGCTGGCTGTTGAAGGCGGTGGGGCCGTAGAAGGTCAGCTCCTGGATGCGGCGCAGCTGTTCGTCGGTGACGGGCTCCTCGGTGAAGGAGGAGACGGTGCGCGGTTCGTGGAAGAGGTTGATGAGCTGTTCGTCGTTCAGACGGGTCATGGTGGTGCTCCTTTGTGTTGTTCTCTCAGCCAATTACTTTACAAGTAAAATATTACGGGCTTGTTCGGAACCTGTCAAGCACATCTTCCTCCCCCAGCCCCCAACAATTCAAGAGGCGCACACCATAAACCCCGCCATAATAGATACATGACCGACGCACTCTCCCACTTCTCCGCCCCCGTACGCGACTGGTTCCGCGCCACCTTCAGCGCGCCCACCGCCGCCCAAGAAGGCGCCTGGGAGAGCATCCGCAACGGCAACAACACCCTCATCATCGCCCCCACCGGCTCCGGTAAAACCCTCGCCGCCTTCCTCTGGGCACTCGACGCCCTCCACCGCGAACACGAAGCCGGCACCGCAGGCGGTACGCGCATCCTTTATATTTCGCCACTCAAAGCACTCGGCGCGGACGTCGAACGCAACCTGCGCGCACCCCTCGCCGGAATCACCCGCCTGAGCGGAAACGAGACGGGCGAACCCAGCATCAGCGTGGGCGTGCGCAGCGGCGACACCCCCGCACGCGAACGCCGCCAACTCATCAGCAACCCGCCCGACATTCTCATCACCACCCCCGAATCCCTCTACCTCATGCTCACCAGCGCCGCCCGCAACACCCTCGCGGGCGTAACCACCGTGATCGTGGACGAGATTCACAACCTCGCCGCCACCAAACGCGGCGCACACCTGGCGGTCTCCCTCGAACGCCTCGACGCGCTCCTTACGAAGCCCGCACAGCGCATTGGGCTCTCCGCAACCGTCGAAAACCCGGAGGCGGTCGCCCGGTTCCTCGGCGGCATTCAGCCGGTGACCATCATGAGCCGCCCGGTCGCCAAAGAATGGGACCTGCGCCTGAGCGTGCCCGTACCCGATATGGCGGCGCTCGGAGGCACCAACGACTACGGGCAGGGGCTCTACGCGCCCTCGGAGGCGCGAGGTAGCGGGGATTCAGCTTCTGCCGGCTCGCCGGTAGGTGCGGCACAGCCTGCCCCCGGCGCCACAAACATCCCGGCGAGCATGCTCTACACCCTGGAAGACGCCATTGGCGTGTTCCCTGGCCAGAAAACTAGTCAGGAAACTGGACAAGAAACCGGGCAGGAGAGCCCGGCGCAGGAGGGCGATAACGCCGCGCCCAAAAATACGCTCACCATCCCAGAAGAGGCATTGCTAGAAGGGGCGCTGCACGAAAAGGCGCTGCGAGACACCCCCGATAGCGAGCGCCCCGAGACTTCCATCTGGCCGCGCGTGCAGGAGCGCATCGTCGACCATATTGAGAACAACCGTTCTACGATTGTTTTCGTTAACTCGCGTGGACTAGCAGAAAAGCTCACCGCGGCACTCAACGATATTCATCTACGCCGCGTGCTCGCAAAGCAGGGAATCAACCCCGAAGACTATGCGGCAGGCATCTGCGACATCGCCGAGGTGCCGCCGCTCGCCCGCGCGCACCACGGCTCCGTGTCCAAGGAACAGCGCACCCTCATCGAGGAGGCGCTCAAGGGCGGAACCCTGCGCTGCGTAGTCGCCACCAGCTCCCTGGAGCTGGGCATCGACATGGGCCACGTGGACCTTGTCATTCAGGTTGCGGCGCCGCCCTCGGTCGCCTCCGCACTGCAACGCGTGGGTCGCGCCGGGCACCGCGTGGGCGAAATTTCGCGCGGATTCTTCTACCCCAAGCACCGCGGCGACCTACTCGGAGCAACCGTCACCCTCGCCGGCATGCGCAGCGGAACCCTCGAACCGCTCGCTATCCCCACCAACCCCCTGGACGTGCTCGCACAGCAGACCGTCGCCGCCTGCGCGTTGGGCCCCATCAGCGTGGACTCCTGGTACGAAGCGCTACGCCGCAGCGCCCCCTACGCCGAGCTACCGCGCGCCCTCTTCGACTCCGTGCTCGAGATGCTCGCCGGACGCTACCCCTCCGACGAGTTCGCCGAACTGCGCCCGCGCATCATCTGGGACCGCACCCCCACCGAGGAGGCTCCCTCCGGCAGTATTGAGGGTCGTCCCGGTGCGCAGCGCCTCGCCGTCACCAGCGGCGGCACGATTCCCGACCGCGGCCTCTTCCCCGTCTACCTGGTTAGCAGCGATGAAGAGCGCGGCCCCAAGCGCGTGGGTGAGCTCGACGAAGAAATGGTGTACGAATCCCGCGCAGGCGAGGTCATCACCCTCGGCGCGAGTAGCTGGCGCATTGAAGAAATTACGCACGACGCGGTGCGGGTCTCCCCCGCGCCCGGTCAGCCCGCGCGCCTGCCCTTCTGGCACGGCGACCGCATGGGCCGCCCCTACGCCTTGGGTGTGCAGACGGGTGCGTTCACGCGCGCCCTCTCCAGCCTGGATGCCACCGATAGCACCGCCGCCCGCCAGCAGCTCGAACAGCTCGGGCTGGACACCTGGGCGGTCGATAATCTGCTCGCCTACCTGCGTGAGCAGCGCGAATCCACCGGTGCGGTTCCCTCCGACACCCGCATGATTGTGGAGCGGCACCGCGATGAGCTGGGCGATTGGCGCGTGGTCTTGCACTCGCCGCTGGGCTACGGGGTGCACGCACCCTGGGCGCTGGCGGTGCGCGCCCGCATTGAGGAGCGGTACGGGGTGGACGCCTCCGTCATGGCGAGCGATGACGGCTTGATTCTCCGTCTGCCCGCCATGGAGGATGTGCCTCCCGGCGCTGACCTGTTCCTCTTCGACCCGGACGAGCTGGAGGCGATTGTCACCGAACGCGTGGGCGATTCTGCGCTTTTTGCGTCTCGGTTCCGTGAGAATGCGGCGCGCGCCCTGCTGTTACCGCGCCGTGATCCGGGTAAGCGCACCCCGCTGTGGCAGCAGCGTCAGCGTGCGGCGCAGCTGCTGGATGTGGCGCGTAAGTACCCTGATTTTCCGGTGCTTTTGGAGACGGCGCGCGAGTGTCTGCAGGATGTGTACGATGTTCCGGCGCTGGTTCAGGTGCACCGTTCACTGCAGTCTCGGGCGGTGTCCATGCTGGAGGTTGAGACGAACGAGCCTTCGCCTTTTGCGCGCACTCTGCTCTTTGAGTACGTTGCCGAGCATCTCTACGACGGCGATGCGCCCGCCGCCGAACGCCGCGCCGCCGCGCTCTCGCTGGACCCGGCGCTGCTTGCTGAGTTGCTGGGTTCGAGCGGTCTGCGTGACCTGCTGGATCCGGCGGTGCTAGTGCAGACTCAGCAACGCCTGCAACGCACCGGTGAGCGTTACCGCGCCTGCGGTGTGGAGGGTGTGGCGGATTTGCTGCGTCAGCTGGGCCCGTTGAGCGCGCGGGAGTTGAGCCTGCGTTTGCGCTCTGACAACCCGCCGACTGAGGCGCCCGGCATTGAGCATGAGGATTCTGAAAACTACGGCGAGGAGTACGGCGAGGAGTACGGCGCGCACGCCAGCGTGGAGCAGGCGTGCGAACTGGCGGAGCAGCTGGTGCGCTCGCGCCGCGCGTTCTCGTTCATGGGAGCTGCCGACATGGGAGCTACCGACGATTCCGCCGAGCCGCAGCTGTACTATGCGGTGGTTGAGGATGCCGCGCGCCTGCGCGATGGACTGGGCATTATGCCCGCCGCGGCGCTTCCTGCTGCCCTTTTGGAGTCGGTCGCGGAGCCTTTAGAGGACCTGGTTTCTCGCTATGCGCGCACCCATATTCCCTTCACGGCGCAGCAGGCGGCGGAGCATTTTTCGCGCCTGACCCCGGTGGGTGTGGGCGTGCTGACCCCGGTGTTGCAGCGTCTTCAGCAGCAGCGCCGCCTAAGCTCTGGCGAGTTCCTGCCCGAGGTGCTGCGCGCCTCCGGGGCGGTCGGTGTTGAGTGGGTGGATACTCAGGTTTTGCGCACGATTCGTGCCCGTTCTCTGGCGGCGCTGCGTGAGGAGATTGAGCCGGTATCGGTGCAGGTCTACGGCGTTTTCCTTCCTTCGTGGCAGAACGTTCGTTCTTTATCCGTGCGGATTGCGCAGACCCTGCCGGAGGCGAGCGCCTACGGTGCGTTCATACCCTCCCGCCGCGCCGCCACAGTGGTGGGCGAGAGGGTGGCACCCCTCGGCTCGGCATCATTCAATCCGACGGCAGAAAACGGCACCACCCATGCGAGCCAGGACTCCACCTCCGCCACGGAGGATTTGCTCACCGCCATCGACCAGCTGGCGGGTGTGCGCGTACCGGCTTCCGCGCTGGAGACGCTGATTCTTCCGGCGCGCGTGCCCGGCTACCAGCCGCACATGCTGGACGAGCTCATGGCCAGCGGCAGGGTGTTCTTCACCGGCGCCGGTCAGCTCGGCGGCGGTAGCGCGCAGAAGTCTGACGGCTGGATTCGCCTGCATTTGAGCGAGAGTTCCTCGCTGACTCTGGGTGAGCTGACCATGGGCGAGGACTACCCGGAGCAGCTGGTGCGCGCGGAGAACCCCGAGCTTTGGGAGGCGCTACAGACTCCTGGCACGCTGGAGCACGCCATCTATGAGGCTCTGGCTCACGGCGGCCTGTTCGTGCCGGCGCTGCGTGAGCGGGTGACGCAGCTGATGAGCGCTGCGGCACCTGCCGGTCAGGTGGTGACTTTCCCGGATGCGGCGGAGGTTTCGGCGGCGCTGTGGCGCCTGGTGTGGTCTGGCGCGGTGACGAACGATAGTTTCGCGCCGGTTCGGGCGATGCTTGCGGGCGTCCGCAGTGCGCATCCGACGCCGGCGGCTCCCGCGCGCCTGTCGCGGGTGGGTCGCCGCGGTGCGGGTCGTATTGCGGCGGCGCGCGCCTCCATGGGTAACGCCATGGCGGGCGGCTACGGCACTGACGGTTATAGTTCCGGCAGCTACTCTGCGCCTGCCGCCGGGCGCGGTCTGCGTTCCCTGCGCGGTCATTCCCTGCGCGGCGGGCTCCATGCCGCCGCTCCCGCCGTTGCCCCGCAGGATAGCGGCCGTTTCTCCCGCGTGGACACGCTCCTGCAGGAGCCGGTGGAGGCGACCGTTGCGGCGCTCGCACGCGCCGACCTGCTGCTGGACCGTTACGGTGTGCTGACTCGCGGGTGCCTGCAGGTGGAGGATTCTGCCGGCGGGTTCTCGCAGCTGTACCGGATTTATTCGGCGGCTGAGGATCGTGCGCTGGTGCGTCGCGGATACTTTATTGAGGGTTTGGGCGCGGCGCAATTTGCCGCCCCAGCGACGGTGGACCTGCTGCGTTCTACCGCCGATAACCTGAGCGTCCCCGCAAGTCCGCAGGGTTTTGGTGCGAGCGCCTACACCCCGCAGCGTACCGATACCGAGCAGGTGTACGGCACATTCACGGTGACCCTGCTGGCGGCGACGGATCCGGCGAACCCGTACGGTGCGGCGTTGAGCTGGCCCGCAATTCCCTCCTTTGCTCACGAGGGTGCGGGCACGGTGAAGCACCGCCCGGCGCGTAAGGCGGGCGCCTGCGTGGTGCTGGTGGACGGCGCCCCGGTGCTGTACGTGGAGCGCGGCGCGAAGACTCTGCTGGCGTTTACCACCGACCCGGTGCTTCTGGAGGCGGCTGCCCCCGCCCTGGCGCGCCTGGTGTCTGCCGGTGGTGCGGAGAAGATTTCGGTGGAGAAGGTCAACGATGTGGAGCTTTTGGGCACCCACACGCTGAACACATCCGCACAGGGCGCAGCCACTGGCGAAGTTACGGAGCACCCTGTGGAGGCACTGCGTGCGGCACTGCAGATGCAGGGTTTCTACGCGACGGTCCGGGGGTTGTCGCTGCGCCGTGCCATTTAGCCAAGCACAACCTAAAGCTCAACCTCAGATTAAATAATTCCTTTAACCTCAACCTGAGCAGCATAATGCCCCACACCCTCGTCAAGGGGGTGCGGGGCATTATGTTTCCCTACTCACGATCCGGGTGGTGTTCCCGGAGTCCGCCACGTCGCATGCGGCGCGGCGGAGGAATAACCGCCCGGATGTCCACGTCGCCTTTGCCGTGGAGCACATAACCAAACATCGGAGCGGGAAGTCCTACGTTGACCTGTCACATCTTACGGCGACTAGTAGCCGCCGGTGAGGGTGTCCACAGCGCCCAGGCACAGGTCGATAGCTTCTTCGAGCCCGAGCCCGCGGGAGCGAACGGTGCGCTGATCGCGGGGGTTGAGCTGCACGACGTGCAGGGCGAAGTAGTCGACGAGCTGCAACCAACCACCGAGAATGACGCGGGTGCGGTCGTTAATCGGCATGCCGGTACGCTTGAGCATCCATTCGAGGTAGTCGGTGGGGTTGTTCGGGAAGTCCTCCCCACCGGGGGTGGGGACACCGGCTACGACGAGGAAGTACGTACGCAGTGCATTGCGCAGGGCCTCTTCGGGGTTTTCGTGATGCTCGCCCAGGGCTTCGAGGACCGCTTTGGCTTCGCGTCGAGTGACGGCGGCAGCCAGGGAGTCCTTGCCGGGGAAGTAGTGGTAAAGCAGGGCACGAGTGATGCCGGCATCGCGAGCGATAGCGCTCATGGAGGCACCCAGCACGCCGCGGCGAGTGAAATGTTCTGCAGCAATTTTCAGAATTTGCTCTTCGCGTTCGTGCGGTTCCATGCGCAGGGCACCGGTACGAGGCTCTGCATTCTTTTGTGAATGTTCCATAACCTCTCCTGCTTTATTTTCCGGTGTTTTAGAATTGTCCGATTGCATCGCTGTCATCGGGGCTGTTCCTTTAATCTCTGCATCCTTGCGCTGTTTCTGTCCCATTTCGACCCCTTCGTCCGACATTTCGAACTTCTGTGCCTTAATCGTACCGCTTTAAGGCTGTTTCCAGCTTTTATTAAGGCGTTTATGACGTAGGATGCCCAGGTTAGCAGGTCTTTACTTGCTTTACATCTTTTATAATTAGAAAAACCACAGGGGCTAAATTGAGGGTTATTAGTTTCTGATTTGACAGCATTTTCGAAAATACCGCACTCAATCGATAGTTTTTGTAAAATTAATGCACTTTTTTTAAATTAAATGTCCAATAATTTCAAAAATTTGTGAAGTTTTCGTTTTCTGTTCCACGTATTCACACAAACATTCATGAGTGTCAGACAAATCAAAATTTCGCAACCCCACACCCAAACCCACGTTAATATTTCCCCCGCCCCCACCCGCACACAGCCCCACCCGTACACAGCTCAGTGCAGCCAGTTCGGCTCGCATATGTTCAGCCCCAATTCTGCCCTGCCCAGACACTAGAGCTCAGGCGGTAGAGTAGAGCCATGCCCGCACAGAACACCACCCGCACGCAGCCCAGTACGCAGCCCGGCGCAAACTACCAGGCGAAGCCTGCACGCCGCACACACCGCCGCCTCCTGACCCCTCCGCTGGCACAGAAGAACGGCATTGACCCGATTCAGCTGATTCTGCCGCACCTGGAGGAGCTCCCCGCCGAGCTTGCCCCAAACGGTAGCTCCGCGACCAGCACCACCCCGACGACCGTCGCGGATTATCTGATTGCGCGTTTCTACCCGAACGACCCGCAGATTATTCACGCCCGCTTTAATACCGGCGAGGTGCGCCTGGATGACGGCACGGTGCTGACCAGCGATAGCCCCTACATGCCGGGCGAGCGCATCTGGTACTTCCGCGAGCTTGCCGATGAGCCGGAGCTACCCTCCGATATGCCGGTGCTCTACGAGGACGAGCACGTGCTGGCGATTGATAAGCCGCATTTTCTGCCGACCACCCCGCGCGGTGCTTATATTGCGCAGACCGCGCTGACCAAGCTGCGGGTGCGTGAGCAGAACCCGCTGCTGATTCCGATTCACCGCCTGGACCGCCCGACCGCGGGCGTGCTACTTTTTGCTAAGACCGTGGAGGCGCGCCGCCCCTTCCAGATGATGTTTCAGCACCGTCGGGTGTCGAAGACCTACCGCGCCGTGGCGCCGGTTCCCGCTGACCCCGCCGCCGCCGAGCGGGCGCTGAGTGCGGAGGGGCTACAGGTGCGTTCACATATTCAGAAGATTCGCGACCAGCTGCAGGTTCAGCAGCTTTCTGAGGAGCAGTGCGCGGCGCAGGGTGTGGAGCCGAATACGCTGACGACCGCGAAGATTCTGCGGACTTTCACTCCGAGCGCGCAGGCGGTTGCTGGTTGGCGTGCGGAACCGAATAGAGAATGGGCGCTCTATGATTTGGCGCCTCACACCGGCAAAACGCACCAGCTGCGGGCGCACCTGAATATGCTCAGCGCCCCCATTCTGGGCGATGTGCTCTACCCGCAGGTGCTACCCGACGCGCCAGACCGCCCGGAGTACCCGCTGCAGTTGCTGGCGTACAGTCTGCATTTTGAGCATCCCATCACCGGCGAGCGAGTGGATCTGTACAGCGGGCGTTCGCTGACTGCCGCCTCCTAACCGGTTTTTGAGTGGAGTTCACTCCGTTCCCTGCGGTGCATCTTCTCGGCGGGCTCTTGAAAAGGAATCACACCCGAGAGCCCGCCCACAGTATTCGGGCGTTCAGAGGGCAAAAAGTGGGATAATTTCAGACGTAATACTTCACCGCTACTACAGAGGGTCCATGAATTCCCAGCCGTCTTCCCACAACGCGCAGTCTCTGGAGTCGATTAGCGAGTACGCCGAGCGCACCTCCTCGCATGCCGCTGCCGCAGCCGCCAGCGTCACCGACACCTTCGTGCACCGTATTCTTGGCGTTCCCGGCGCCCTCATCGGTTCGGTGCAGGTGCCCGACCCGCGCCCGCTGAGCCAGCGCCTGAACGCTTGGCACTACTGGTGGCAGGCGCACCTGCTGGACTGTGTGATTGATGCCGGTCAGCGTCACCTGCGCGAAGGCGATATTACTGCCGCCCAGGAGCAGCTGCACCGCGCCCGCGCACTATTGCGCGGCATTAACGTGCGTAATTACGGCCGCTTCGCAAACGACTACTTTGACGATATGGCGTGGCTGACCCTCGCGGTGGGCCGCATGAACTCCTTCTGCATTGAGCTGACCGGCGCGAATGATGTTGCCGCCCAGGATGCTGGCGCGGCCCTCTTTGAGCAGTTGGCGAAGGGTTTCTCCCCGGTGGGTGGCATGAGTTGGCGCAAGTCCAAGCGTGATTTTGTGAATGCTGCGGCGACCGCGCCGACTGCTCTGGCGTATGCGCGTGCGGGCGACCCGAAGACTGCCGCCGCGCTCATGGACTGGATGAACGAAACCCTCTGGGATGCAGAACGTTCACTCTATATTGACGGAGTGAACGTGCGCGGCGAGGAGTACGAATACGAGCGTAGCGAATTCACCTACAACCAGGGAACCGCCCTGGGCGCGCTGCTGAGTTTGGCGGCCTCCGGTGTGCCCTGCGAGGTAGACCCCGCCGAGCGCGCCGAGCGTCTCATCGTCGGCATCGTCAAGCACATGACCGAAGAGGTGGAGTTCCTCTCCGGTGCGCGCCGCCGCATCCTCATCTCTCACGGCGACGGCGACGGCGGCCTGTTCACCGGCATTCTCGTGCGCTACCTGGGCATGGCGGCGTCCTCGCCGCTGCTCAGTGATGAGGCGCGAGCGCTCGCCTCGACCCTGGTGTACTCGACTGCACGCGCCCTGTGGGAGGGTCGCCGCGAGTTCGACCCCAACCTGCCGATGAACGAGTACGGCATTGACCCGAATGAGATTCGCGGTAAGGCGCTCGTGCAGTTCTCCCCGCGGTTCACCGAGCCGATGAGCAAGGTTGTGAAGCCCGGCGCGCCGGTGGAGCTGTCCGCTCAGGTGCAGGCGTGGACTATTTTTGAGACGGCGGCGCGTCTGGCGCATGCGCGGTACCTCGCCTCCCACAGTTTCTAAGGCACAGTTTCTAAAACCCTGCTGTTCTTTATCCCCAGCCCTAATCTTCTCCCTGCGGTGCGTTCTCGCATCGGCGCATTCTCTCAGTAGCGCAGAAGGTTAGGGCCTGTGCAGAAGGTTAGGGCTAGATTCATTGCAGGGGCGTGCGCACGGGCGTACGGTGAGTTTTATGTTTGCACCAGAATCACAACAGGTCACTGCCAGCCCGAACGCTAACACCATTTTCATGGTGTGGAAGTTCAAGGAAGGCCTCAGCCAGGATGCGCTCATTGAGGGTTTTCAGAACCTCTGCGGGCTCGTCATTAACCTCAACCACACCGCCGCGAACCGCTACTCGCCCGAGAACGCCAGCATTGTGCTGGGTATCAGCCACAGCGCGTGGCTGACCCTGGATCTGCCCAAGCCGCTGCCGCAGGAGCTCGTGGAGTTCGAGGAGATTAGGGGCCATAAGCACACCGCGGTGTCCACTCCCGGCGATTTGCACTTCCACATCCGCGCGACCCAGCCGTCCATCGCCTACGATATGGCGTCCGCTATTACCGCGGCTCTGCGCGATATTGCTGAGGTTGTGGATGAGGTGCACGGCTTCCGCTACTGGGACGGCCGCTCCATCATCGGTTTTGTGGACGGCACCGAGAACCCGCAGACCCCCGCGGCACGCGAATACTTCGGCATCATCGGTGACAGCGACCCCATGTACAGGGGCGGCAGCTACCAGTTCGTGCAGAAGTACATCCACGACATGACCGCGTGGAACGCCCTGCCCGTTGCCGAGCAGGAGAAGGTCATCGGCCGCTCCAAGCACGACGACATCGAGATGAGCGAGGACGAAAAGCCCGCCAACTCGCACTCCGCTATCGCCAATATCGGTGACGATTTCAAGGTTATTCGCGACAACATGCCCTTCGGCACCGTGGGTAACAACGAGCTGGGCACCTACTTCATCTGCTACGCCAGCACCTTCTCGACCGTCCGGAAGATGCTCATGAACATGTTCACCGGCGTGGATGGCGCCAACTACGACCGTCTGCTGGATTTCAGCACTGCGGTGACCGGCACCCTCTTCTTCGTGCCGACCGTGGATATGCTCGGCGATTTCGCCGGCTAAGGCGAGCTAAACCCAGCTACCCTCAGCTAAATTCTCGTGAACCCCGCCTCCGGCAAGAGAGGCGGGGTTTTCCGGTAGGCTAGGGTGTAGACATTCAGACGGAAAGCAAACAATCGAGAGAAGAATGAGCGTTCTAGATAACTCTTTCCCCACCGAGGACTTTGGCTTCACCATCACCAGTCGCCTGGCGGACACCGCCTCCCCCAGCGCTGAACGTGTAGAAGCCAACGGCGGACAGTTCCGCGGACGCACCGGTGTCATCACCACCCCGCACGGACAGATCCAGACCCCCGCCTTCACCCCCGTGGGCACCAAGGCAACCGTCAAGGCGGTCCTACCCGAATCCATGAAGGAGCTCGGCGCTCAGGCTCTGCTCTCCAACGCCTACCACCTGTACCTGCAGCCCGGCCCCGAAATCCTCGACGCGGCAGGCGGCTTGGGCGCATTCATGAACTGGGACGGACCCACCTTCACCGACTCCGGCGGCTTCCAGGTCATGAGCCTGGGCTCCGGCTTCAAGAAGGTGATCGACATGGGTACCGTCGCGGGCGCTAAGGGCGCCGACGGCCGCCCCCTCGGTGACGACGACGTGGCAAAGGGCAAGGAACGCCTCGCCCACATTGACGACGACGGCGTGAACTTCAAGTCGCATATTGACGGCTCGATTCACCGCTTCACCCCCGAGGTGTCCATGCAGGTTCAGCACCAGATTGGTGCCGACGTCATGTTCGCCTTCGACGAGCTGACCACCCTGTACAACTCCCGCGGCTACCAGGAGGAGGCGCTCGAACGCACCCGCCTGTGGGCGCTGCGCTGCATCGCTGAGCACCAGCGCCTCACCGCAGAGCGTGTGGGCAAGCCCTACCAGGCGCTGTTTGGCGTGATTCAGGGTGCCCAGTACGAGGACCTGCGCCGCAAGGCCTGCCAGGACCTCGGTTCCATGCCCTTCGACGGCTTCGGCATCGGTGGCGCGCTCGAGAAGGAAAACCTCGGCACCATCGTGCGCTGGTGCGCCGAAGAGCTGCCCGAGTCCAAGCCCCGCCACCTGCTCGGCATCTCCGAACCCGACGACATCTTCGTCGGCATCGAGAACGGCGTGGACACCTTCGACTGCGTCTCCCCCACCCGCGTGGCGCGCAACGCCGCCGTCTACTCCCCCACCGGCCGCTACAACATCACCAACGCGCGCTTCAAGGCGGACTTCTCGCCCATCTACGAGGGCTGCGACTGCTACACCTGCACCCACTACACCCGCGCTTACCTGCGTCACCTCTTCAAGGCGGACGAGCGTCTGGCGGCAACCCTCGCTTCCATCCACAATGAGCGTTTCATCGTGCGCATGGTAGACGACGCCCGCGAAGCCATCAAGGACGGCACCTACTTCGAGTACCGTGACGAATTCCTCGGCAACTACTACTCCGGCAAGAAGCCCTAAACCCGCTCTTCAACCCGCTTAAGGAGAACCCTATGAGCATCACTCATGTTCCCGATGAGGAGCTTCTCGTCTTCGACCACGAGATCGCAGCCCCGGTCGAGGACGTCTTCGGCGCCTACCTGGACCCCGAACTGCTGGTCCGCTGGTACGGCCCCGCCGGCTGGCACGTGCGCCCCACCGACGTTGTCGTGGAGCCTGTCGTCGGCGGCATGCAGCGCCTGTCCATGATCAACGAGGTTGACCCCTCGGTGTCCTGCATTCTGCAGAGCCGCTTTTTGAGCATTGAACCGTTCAAGGAGCTCGAATACGCCGAGCAGTTGCCCGACCACCTGGGCAACCCCGGTAGCGTGCTGGTGTACCAGCGTCACCGTTTCTTCCCCGAAACCGTGATTACCGCCGACGGCGTGGGTTCCGGTACCCGCATCCTCATTGAGATTGGCCCCATGCCCGCCTCGGTTCACGAGGAGGTGCGCACCACCTGGCGTTCGACCTTCGCCCGCCTGGATGACGTACTCGCCGCCCGCGCACGTGGGGAGCTCTAAAACCTGCCGCGCCAGCTGCCTGAGATAGCTTCAAGACAAAAAGCGCCGCGTTGACGAATCATTCGTCAACGCGGCGCTTGTGTTTAACACCCGTGCCTTGCCGGGTGCACCTTCTGGGGTGTGCCCTGCCGGATGTGAATCGTAAACTAGTTGGTCAGCTTCACGGTAATGACGGTGCTACCACCATCCAGGGACACGCACTCGGGGGTCGCACGATCCGCGCCGTCGCCCGGCTTCCAGTAGCAGCGCGCCGACATGACGGTACGCTCACCATTCGCCTTATCGGTCACCTCGGCGGGGTTCTGCACCACAAACTGGCGGATCAGCTCACGCGCAAACAGGCAATCCACCGCACCCGAGGCCACCTGAACCGTAGCGTTGTGCTTCAGGTAGCCGGTAGCGTCCATGCTGCCGCAGCTACCGCCCGCAGACTGAACATCCGAGTTGGACAGGCTTGCGGTGCTCGACGCCTTCGCCACTGCACTCGCCGAAGTATTCGCCTTAGCCGATGCGGAAGGGCTCGACGCCGCGCTCGCCTGCGCGGTTGCCGTGGGGCTTGCGGTGGTGATGGTTCCGGGGCTCACGGTAGCCACCGCGGTGGGGGTGTGCACGGTACCGGCAGTCGGGGTGCTTTCAGTGACCGTTGCGGTGCGGGTGGGGCTGGCGGTTGCCTTCGCGCTCGTAGCGCTGGGGCTAGGGGTTGCGGTGGCGCTCGGGGAGGCGGTAGTGGCGCCTCCGGAGCATGCCGACAGCGCCAGCAGCAGCGTGGCACCGAGTGCTACGGGGCTGTAGCGCTTAGCGGTGCGGAGGGTAGTAGAACGAGCCTGGATAGAAGTCTGGTGCTTCTGTGCCGGATGCATGGTGACCTTTCTGCGTCATCGGTTCGGGTTCCTAACCAGTATTCTAAAGACGCTACCTGTGAGCTAGCTATACGGCATCTTAGGAACCCACAGGGTGCCCCCGCTAGGACACAGCGGGTAGAGGCACAGCGCAATAAGAGGGGCTCCCCGGCAGTGCGGGAAGCCCCTCCTTGGCTCTTCACAACTCATTGACAGCTCATTAACTCTGACGCGGGCGCTTATCCTTCTCGCCTGCCACCGACCGTAATAGTGCGGCCGTTCCCGTCATGGCAGGTCATCGAGCCAGTCTCAATCTCGCCCAAGCAGGTCAGCTGCTTGCCCTCAGCAACGGGCAAGATCACCACATCCAAGGCGTGCATTATCTTCGTGTTTGCGGTGGTGGTTTCCGCGTGCAGAGCCGAGGACTCATTCACGGTATTCACCTCGCTGGCGCCGGTCAGGAAGTTCATGCGAGTCACCTCCACCGGACCGGCAAAAGTGCGGCCGACAGCACCGTTACCGTTGCCGGTCTGCTCGCCGGTGCGGCGCTCGCACACCAGGGTTCCGTCCGCGGGGTTCAGCTCGCAGAGGGTGCGCTCGTCATCGCTCTTGAAACGGTAGTAGCCGGCACCGGAATCGTAGTAGGAGGGCTCCATGAGGAAGGGAATCTGGGGAGCATCCGGATTGTCCAGGCGAGCCACAAAGGCGACATCCTCACCGATGGTGCACTCGGGGGCGCCGCGATCCTCGCGACGGTTCTCAACCATCTCGTACTGCGGGTTCCAGTAGCAGGTGGCGTCCTGAACCTTCGCAACCTGGTGCTGGGTCGTGTTGTCGTCGGCACGCGGGGTGGTGACGTACTCGGTCAGCACGTCCAGGGCGTGGGCGCAGTCCACGGTACCGCGCAGCACCATGATTTCCGCGCCGGTCTTCAGGTAGCCCTTACGTCCGATGTGTCCGCAGCGCTCGCCGGCGGAGGCGCGCTCAGCCTCCACCTTTTCGGGCGCACGGGGCGTCGCAGCGACAGTGGGGTTTGCGACCGTTGCGGAGGTTGCCTTCGCCTCAGCGGGTGCGGAGGACTCGGACGCCTTCGCCTCGGCGCTCTCTGCGGGGGCTGACACCCGAGTCTCGGTGACGGTCGGCTCGGTCTTCTTCGTCGGTGACGGGGACGCGGTGGAGGAAGGGAGCGGGTACTGCGAGTGGTTAGCCGTGTTGGAGGGGCTGGGGCTCGACGAAGAGTTTTCGCTCTGAGAACCGCCAAAGCAGCCGGTCAGGGCGAGGAGCAGGGCGGCGGCGCATCCGGTGGCGCGCATCGTGCGGCGACCCCGGCTGGCGGAGTCTGCCTGAGTGTGGTGGAACGACATTGTTATCTCTCCCGGGAATGAACCTTTTGCACCCTTTGCAGAAGGTATTTAAAGCATACGCTTGACCCCGTTCAAGACCGGTTTATTACAGCGGAGCGCCGGTATCTACCCCTATTTCTGCGGCAGGTAGGAGCTCAACAGCTCACGCTGCTCGGGGCTCAGACGGGTCAAACGACCCACAACCGAATCCCAGAACGCCAGCACGGTAAAGGCACGCACGCACTCGCGGCCGTCCACCGGGGAGAGAATCGAGTAGCCAATACGCACGGATGCGGCGCTGACCTTCTCCACGCTCAGGCGCACTGGCACGGGCTCACCAGTGTAGGGCAGCTGAGCCAGGTAGCGGATGCCGTGCTCGGCAATGAGTGCCTGCACACCCTCGGCAACCAGGTCGAAAAGCGGAATCGGAGGCTGCGGTGCCACGGTGGGCTTCTGCCCGGAGGAGGGCGGTGGGCCGAAGAGCGCCACGCGGGCTTCTTCCATGACCGAGAGGATGGCAACGTTGTTGACGTGCCCGTAGGCGTCCATATCGCCCCAGCGTGCGGGTACGTGCACCAGCAGTTCGTCGGTGGTACCGGCCTCAGGGGCGGGGGTGTTTTCGCGGTTCTTTTCGTGGCTTTGCATGGTTTTAACTCTACTCCCCCGCCGCTTTGAGGGGGCTATTCGTACGAATCCGCAAGGTACAGCAAATGAATCAGCTGATGATGATTCGGGGGCTAGAAATATATTTGGTAGTTAAAGCGATGAGGCTCGAAAGCTACGATGCTTTCGAGCCTCATCCAACACACAGACATTTGAACGCATACAAGATCATACGGTTCACTGTCTATGATAGACCCCACTCTGAGGGCCAACTGCATTTTTACGGTTTTATTACGAGGAATTCCAGAAATTTTCCGTATTTTTCGTTTATTACTGTGTTGGAGTCTCTGCAGGCCCCAGCACCGGCTCTCCCGGCAGCTACAGAACCTTAACGGCCCAGCTTAGCCGCAGTCTCCAGGGCATGATCAGCGTCGTACTTCATGGCGTCATACTCGGCAGTTGCCTGCTGAGCCTCAACAAAGGTCTGCTCATCAATCATGTGAGTGTGGCGGATACGAGCAAAGTACAGCAGGCTCAGAACCACAAAGTAGCCCACGCCCACAATTGCCGGAACCATAGAACCGCGCACCATGAAGAGCGCAACCCACACCGCGAAGAGCAGCAGAACGCCAACCGCCGCGGTGAACTGGCCACCCCACAGGCGGAAACCATTGGCAGCAGGCTCAACACGCTTGTACACGATGTAGGCGAACAGAATCAGAACCCACACGGTCAGCGCGCACACCATGATCACAAAAATCATGGAGAGGAACGCTTCCTTCGGGCTGTACAGCGCCAGCAGAATAGCAATAACCATGCCGCTGGTCGACGCCCACACGGCGCGAGCCGGAACGCCAGCACGGTTCACCTGAGCCAGCTGGCGAGGCGCCATGCCGTCAGCCGCCAGGGAGTGTAGCAGACGCGCACCCGCGTACAGGTTTGCGTTCGCGCTCGACAGTGCCGCAATCAGCACCACAAAGTTCACGAAGTGCGCCACGCCCTGAATGCCGAGCTGTTCAAAGACCAGAACGAACGGGGAAGCATCCACCGCATCGCCTATGCCCGAGGCCGAACGCCACGGAATGATAGCAACAACAATCAGCACCGCCAGCA
This sequence comes from Rothia sp. HMSC069C10, assembly GCF_001812205.1. NCBI lineage: Bacteria > Bacillati > Actinomycetota > Actinomycetes > Micrococcales > Micrococcaceae > Rothia > Rothia sp. HMSC069C10. The sequence goes on along the minus strand of NZ_KV808282.1, from coordinate 107,265 downwards.
CGTAGAAGGTCGCCAGGCGAATCATCATCGCCTTCGCCGAGGAACGCACCGAACGAGAGGGATCCTTCGCCTCCGCAGCAGAGATCGAGATCATCTCAATACCGCCGAAGGAGAACATCACAACAGCCAGCGACAGCCACACCGACTGGGGGCCGTTAGGCATGAAACCGCCGTCGTTGAAGAGGTTCGCGGTACCCACCGCAGCGTGACCGGGCAGACCGAAGAAAACCAGGCACAGGCCCACCAGCAGGAAGGCAACAATCGAAATGACCTTAATCGAAGACAGGAAGAACTCCAACATGCCGAAAGACTTCACGCTGGTCAGGTTCAGCACAATCAGCGCCACACCAAACGCGGCAATACCCGCCCACAGCGGAAGCTGCGGCCACCAATAATTCAAGTACATCGCAACCGACACCAGCTCAACACCGGCAATCAGCACAGTCGCCGTCCAGTAGGCGATGCGAGTCAAAAAGCCCGCGAAGGGGCCCAGGTAGCGGGTAGCAATAGTACCGAAACCGCCGCGGACAGGGTAGCGAACCGCCATTTCACCGGTTGCCGCGCCAATCACCGAAGCGAGCGCAGAACCAATAGCGTAGGTGAGAATGACCGCGGGACCAGCCATCGCAATGGCGGTGCCCGAACCCAAGAAGAGGCCCGTACCGAGCGCGGAACCCATCACGATCATGGTCATCTGTCCGTGGGACAGAGAACGCTTCAGGGTGCGCGATCCGGCGGTCCCCGCTGCAGCGTGGCTGCGGGTATCGTCGTTGTGGGACACGAAGGTGCCTTCCGTCAGTACGCCTTAGGGGCGTGATGTGCAATGTGTGCTCGCACCCGGCTTCTGCGGCTTCTAGCCTCGTTGACGGGTACGAATAGTTAACTATTCTACGGGCACACTCACACCGCTCAGAACAGCGCCGTCTAGGGTACAAAAGCGAAAAGGCACCGAACGGGGGTGCTCCCCCATCCGGTGCCTTTTATGTTTTAGCCTCGCGAGGCTTTATTTAGTGCTGTGCCGCGCTGGTGTTCTCGTCGGCGTGCATAGCGTCCAGGTCGGGGCGCTCATAACCGCCCTGAACCTTCGAGGAGATGGCGTAGCCAATAGAAATCAGCACGAAGAAGACGATGCCGACCATGATCGATTCCTGAACGCCCGAGCCAGGCAGCATGAACATTGCCGCCAGGGTCGCCAGAACACCCGCCAGAGCCAGACCTGCGGTGACGCGGCCACCCAGCACGGTGAAGGAGGAGGCGTCCTTCTGGTCCTTCTTGTACGCCTGGTAGGTCAGCAGAATCATGACCCACACAACCAGGATGCACAGGGTCACCAGCGCCATGAGCAGCGCAAAGATGTCGCCAATCTTGGCAACAGCCATCACGGTTGCCACGACAACGCCGGTGAAGGAGATGAGCAGAGCCACGACCGGCACGCCGCGCGAGGAGGTGCGTGCAGCCACTGCGGGAGCCATACGGTCAGAGCCCAGGGCGTGCAGCAGGCGAGTTGCCGCGTACAGGGAGGCGTTAGCGCCAGAGAGCGCAGCAACGAGCACCACGAAGTTCATGATGTCCGCGGCGAAGGGGATACCCAGCTCAGAGAAGACGAGCACGAACGGCGACTCGGTCAGCTCCGAGTTCTGTGCGGCGGTCTGCCAGGGCACCAGGCACAGAATAATTGCCATGGACACCACGTAGAAGGTGGACAGGCGCCAAATCATTGCCTTCACGCTGGTTGCCACCGAGCGTGCCGGGTCTTTCGCCTCCGCTGCGGAGAGAGAAATCATTTCCACACCGCCGAAGGAGAACATGACAACAGCCATCGAAATCCAGATGGATGCCGGGCCGTTGGGCAGGAAGCCACCGTCGTTCACGAGGTTTGCGGTACCCGCCGCGGCATGACCGGGCAGGCCCACGAACACCAGCAGTACACCAATCACCATGAACACGATGACGGCAGAAACCTTAATCGAAGAGAGCATGAACTCCAGGGCGCCGAAGGACTTCACGCTCACCAGGTTCAGCACCAGAATAATTGCGCCGAAGAGGGCGACGAACACAGCCAGGGGAACGTCCGGGAACCAGTACGCCATGTAGTGGCCAACCGCCACCAGCTCAGCGCCAGCCAGCGGCACGGTGCACGCCCAATACGCCCAGCGAGTCAGGTAGCCGCTAAAGGGGTTCAGGTATCGGCTCGCAATGGTGCCGAAACCGCCCTGGACGGGGTGACGCACGGACATTTCGCCCGCGCACGCAGCAATGGTTGCCGCAATCATCGAACCAATAGCGTAAGAGAGGATTGCGCCGGGGCCCGCAATTTTAATGGCGGAGGAGGAGCCCAGGAACAGGCCCGTACCCAGCGCCAAGCCCATCGCAATCATGGTCAACTGGCCGTGGGAGAGGGAACGATTCAACGAGTCGTTCTTCTCCGACTGCTCGGGGGTGTTCCCCTGCAGTTTAGACATAACGTATCTCTTTCTTAGACATGCTGTGTATTGAATAAAGCTGAAATGGCAATGCCGCCCGGTCGTTAGGCCGGGCGGCTCTGCACATCAGCTGTCAGGAGGTTAGCTTATGCCACGTACTCGAGTTCGTGACGCTTGAACCAACCAATAATCGGGTAGCTGATCGGCATGAGGATCACCTCGACCAGGCACTTATAGATATAGCCAATCAGTACGTAGTTGATGAATGCTTCCACGGTGTCGATGCCGAGCACCGGTGCCGCAATGGAGCAGAAGATAACGGTATCGAGCAGCTCACCGACCAGGGTGGAGACGATCATACGCAGCCACAGGAAACGGCCCTTGCTTGCCTTCTTCATTGCCACCATAACCCAGGCGTTCAGGGTCTGACCGAAGAGGTAACCGAGCAGGGAGCCCGTAAAAATCTGCCAGACCGGGCCCAGTACGCTAGCGAATGCCTCCTGGCCGGTGTAGAAGCTCGCAGCGGGCAGGTGCACGATCAGCAAGAAACACAGGGCAGCAAAAGCAGCCGAGCCGAAGGAGGCCACAATCGCGCGGCGGGCACGCTTAAAGCCGTACACCTCAGAAAGAAGGTCGCCAATCACGTAGGCGAGCGGGAAGAGGAAGAAACCACCATCGGTGACAATGGTCGAGCCAATCAGGGGCAGTTCGAAGGGCAGCGGGCCGAACTCCACACCCTTGGTTGCACCAATATTCGAGATGATCAGGATGACGCAGGATGCGCCCAGCAGCAGATCAAAGTAGCCGCGGCGACCAGCCCAGGGCACCGTAACGGTGCTCGTCTGAGCCATAGATTCGCTAACGGGTTTAGCCATTACTTTCCCCAAGTCTTTCTTCATGCGATGTGTTTCTTCACGTAAGGTACGAGCCCTCACGCGTGGTGGGTGAGCGCGCTATGCAGGGCGCTACTCACCGGCTCGTCTGCCACCCGAGCCTATCTAATAGTACCTATATGCCGTGGCGGCGGCAGGTTTACGGGCTTCGTTCAAGAGTGTGGACGCTCATGACCACCCCGCCAGCCTTCCTGACCGCACATTTACAATAAATGTATGAAGAATCTGGGCCACGGAATTCACCGCACTGAGCAGGTGGTATCCCTGCTGGGGGCGGGGCGTGCGCTACGCGCCTCGCTTCGGCGGTCGGTACGGGGTTCTTCACAGCAGGTGCGGAGGCGGCGGCACCGTAACCAGCGGCGGCTGAGCGCGCATATTCCGCGTCTGCATCCGCTGTTCACCTATGCGGCGCAGGCCGTGCGCACCGGAGCTTCCCTGCTAGAGCCAGTGCTTCTGGCTTCGTCTGAGCTGCTCGGTTACCGATCGTTTACGCATCGCGGGCGCAATATCTACTATCGGGTCGATAACCTGTATCTTCTGACCGATTCTGAGTCTGCGCCCGGTGTGCTGTTCTATTTTGATGGTGATCATCTCTCGCGTGCCGGTAGCCGCCTGTTGCGCCGAACTTCCCCCCTGCGTGCCGAGCTGGCGCAGGTGGCGGCTGAGTTCAATATGCTGTCGGTGCCGGTGCTGTCGCCGGGTAGTCTGCGGGAGCCGCGCCTGACCGATGGTGATTCTTATGCGCCTCCGCTGACCTACAACTGGTGGGTTCGCGCCCGCTCAAACGGCAGGATGGTTCGCGCCCTCATTGAGGAGATTGCCCTGGCGTACGGGGTGGATATGAGCCGTATCTGGCTTGCGGGCTATTCGGGTGGCGCCGAGTTCCTCAGCTACGAGCTGCTGTCACACGATATTGAGTGGATTCGTGGAGGTGGCGCCACCTTTATCGGTGGCGGCGGCGCTGACGGCGTGCCCGTGCGGGTGCGTGAACAGGCTGCGCTGAATCCTTCCTCGCATGAGCACCTGTTGATGAGCTGGCATGTGGGTGTGCTGGATGGTCGTTCGCCGTCGGCTCGTCGGCGTATGGCGACGAGTTCTGAGGGGAGTTGGTCGGCGCGGATTGCGGTGCAGGAGGGTAGTGCGTTCTACGAGGGTTTGGGTGCGCGGACTTTGTTGCAGGTGACTCCGGGGCGTGGCCATACGGGGTATCCGATTGCGTCGTTGGTGGGTGCTGATTTGGCGGCGGCTACTCGTTTGGGGTTCTTGTGAGGACTGATTTTTGTCATATTTGTGAAAATTCGCATGGATTACGCAAATTTCTTGGTGACACATTCAATAAATTCGTCATTTGCTGACGATTTGGGGTAGAGTGTCACTATGCCTCGTATTTCTGCAGCAACCAACGCCGCCCAGCGCGAAAACACCAAGCGCGCCATCCTCAACTCCTTCGGCGAGATCCTCTACAACCGCGGCCTCTCCGGCCTGACCATGACCGACGTCGCCAAGAACGCCGGCATCGGCCGCACCGCAGTCTACAACTACTTCGCCGACATGGGCGAACTGCTGGTCGCCTACGCCCTGGACGAAACCGAACGCTTCCTCAACGAGCTGCGCGTCGGCCTGGAGGGCATCGAAAACCCGATTGACCAGCTCGCGGTCTACATTCGCTTGCAGATCAACGACCTGGCGCGCCGCCACCTGCCTCCGGGCCCTGCGATGCGCTCCATGCTCTCCCCCGAGTCCTACGCGAAGCTCGGCAAGCACGTTCACGAGCTGCAGATGGTGCTCGCGCATATTCTTTCTGCCGCCATTGCCGAGAACTACATTCCGAAGAACGACATTCGCGAGCTGGCGATGCTCGTACACGGTTCCCTCTCCTCAAGTGCGGGTCGCGCGGAGGATGCGCCGGATGAGGAGACCCGCGAGCGTCAGATTCTGAATACTATCCGTTTTATTCAGATGGGCCTGGGCGCGCGTTTTGACGCCGAGGGCAACCCGGTTCGCCTGGATTCCGAGGAGTCCCTGCCGGAGCAATCCCCGGTGCAGGAGGCGGGCCTGAAGGTCGCATCCTAAGCGTGGCACCTCTGAACCGTGGAACCTGAACCGCGGAACGTAGCTCAGTTATACGTCACAAAAATGCCGCGGACCTGATGCTTCTCGCATCGGTCCGCGGCTTTTTCTGTATTCGGGGGGGTTACGCGCCGGGCAGCAGTGCCGGAGAGATGGAATCCAGGTCCAGTACGCGCGCGTACATGACGGCGCGGCGGTGCAGGGCGTTACGCAGTGCGCGGTGCACGCCGTCTTCGAGGTATAGTTCGCCGCCCCATTTGACCACGTGCGGGAAGAGGTCACCGTAGAAGGTGGAGTCTTCGGCGAGTAGGGTCTCGAGGTTGAGGGTCTTCTGGGTGGTGATGAGGGTGTCGAGGCGTACCTGCTGCGGCGGGATTCCTCCCCAGTCGGCGTGGGTCATGCCGTGCTGGGGGTAGGGGCGGCTGTCGCCTACTTTTTTGAAGATCATGGTGGTGCTTTCTGCAGGTATGGGGCGCCTGGGCGGCGCGTGGACCCGTGGGGGTTCTGAAGAAATAGTACCAAGGGGTATAAAAAATCCCCGGTCTTAGAATCTAAGACCGGGGATCAGTGGCGGAGGATGGGGGATTTGAACCCCCGAGGGCTGTTAACCCAACACGCGTTCCAGGCGTGCGCCATAGGCCGCTAGGCGAATCCTCCAGCTATGTTTTCTACGCATTGCGTAGGCAACGAATAAAACTTTACTACGCTTTTACCGGGCGCGCAAGCCCTGGATGGGAAAAGTAACAGAAAGCACATTTGTGGGTGCTTGTACTCTTACTTTTGGGCATAGAAAAACCCCTTACGCAACCGCTGAAACCCAGAATTCCGAGCGAGCGAACTGAGGCGCAGGATTCCGAGCGAGCGAGGTAATAAATCCTGCGTCGAAGCCGCCGAGCCCTAACGAGGCGGAATCCTGGGTTGAAGCCGTCGAACGACAGTGAGACGGGTATGACGGGTGCCTGATTGTCTATGTAGCTGATTTTAGGCATAGAAAAACCCCTTACGCACCCGTCATAGCTCGAATACCCTTGCTACCTTCCGGTCCTGGGGGAGTTTTCCAAGATAACGCCACGTAAGAGGCAAGAACCAGTGTACCGGATTTTTGGGTTCTTGGGAATTCGGTGCATCCGCGGTATTTCTGTGGGCGTACGGACTGCCCGATGAGCATCCGTGACGTGTGCGTGTTCGCCGGTGACTGGTGACCACTCGTGCCGAGGGTGGAGCGTCTAAAATGGTAGGGATTGTCCTATCCGCACCCCGAGTTGAAGAGGTTGCCGTGAGCACTGCCCTTTATCGTCGTTATCGCCCCGAGACCTTCGCTGAGGTTATCGGGCAGGAGCACGTGACCGAACCTCTTATGGTCGCTCTGGAGAAGAACCGTGTGAATCACGCGTACCTGTTTTCGGGTCCGCGTGGTTGCGGTAAGACCACGTCGGCGCGTATTTTGGCGCGTTGCTTGAACTGTGCGCAGGGTCCGACTCCGACTCCGTGTGGTGTGTGCGATTCGTGCCGTGAGCTGTCGCGTGATGGTGGCGGTTCTCTTGACGTGATTGAGATGGACGCGGCGAGCCACGGCGGTGTGGATCATGCCCGTGACCTGCGTGAACGCGCTACTTTGGCGCCGGTGCGTGACCGTTACAAGATCTTCATTATTGATGAGGCGCATATGGTGACCCGTGAGGGTTTCAATGCGCTGCTGAAGATTGTGGAGGAGCCGCCGGAGCACGTGAAGTTTATCTTCGCGACGACTGAGCCGAATAAGGTGCTGGGCACGATTCGTTCGCGTACTCACCATTACCCGTTCCGCCTAGTTCCGCCGGAGGTGCTTCTGCCGTTCCTGCAGGGTCTGTGCGATCAGGAGCAGGTGCCGGTTGAGCCGGGTGTGCTGCAGCTGGTGATTCGTGCTGGCGGCGGTTCGGTGCGTGATTCGCTGTCGATTCTTGACCAGCTGATGGCTGGTGCGTCGTCGCAGAACGGTATTGAGTATGACCGTGCGGTGGCGCTGCTGGGTTATACCCATGCGCAGCTTCTGGATGAGGTCATTGATGCGTTGGGTGCGAAGGATGCGCCGACTCTCTTTGGCGCGGTGTCGCGTGTGGTGGCGACCGGTCAGGATCCTCGCCGTTTTGTGGAGGATCTGCTGGAGCGTCTGCGTGACTTGATTGTGGTGAAGGCTGTTCCGCAGGCTGCGGGTCAGATTTTGCAGGGTCTTCCGCAGGATCAGTTGGAGCGTCTGGGTCAGCAGGCTCAGGCTTTGGGTGAGCGTGAGCTGACGGTTGCTGCGGGTACGGCGAATGAGACTCTGAATGGTATGACGGGTGCGGCGAATCCGCAGCTTCAGCTGGAGTTGCTGTGTGCTCGTCTGCTTCTGCCTGCGGTGGAGGGTTCTGCCGGTGGCGCTGAGGTTGCGGCGTTGGCTTCTCGCCTGCAGGTTTTGGAGCGCCGCGTGGCTTCTGGTGCTGCTGGTTCCGCGGGTTCTGCTGGTTCTGCCCCGGCGCAGGGCGGCATGTCTGCGGCTCGCGCGGCGGGTATGGCGGCGGCTGGCCTGGCTCCTAAGACCCAGGTGTCTGCACCCCAGACTTCTCAGGAGCAGGCAGCCCCTCAGCAGAGCGGCTCTCAGCAGGGCAGTTCTCAGCAGGCCAGCGCGGGTGCTCCCCCGCTGGCGGGTGCGCCCCTTAGTGTTGCACCTCTGGCACCGACCGCGCAGGAGTCTGCGGCTGGTGCTCCCCTAGCGGGTAACACCCCGGCGGCACCTCATGCTCCGGCGGCACCGAATGTCCCGGCTTCTCCTGCAGCAGCTGCGGCGGGTACCCCCTCCGCGCCTCTGAAGCTTGACCCGAACGATCCGCTGGCGGCGGTTCAGGGTAATTGGCGCGCCATTCTTAACCGAATGAGCGTTCCCGGTGCGGCGGAGCAGCTGATGAAGGTTCGCCCCGCCCGCATGGACGGCGCAACCCTGTACGTGAGCGCCGACATTGCGACTCTGCGCGCGGTCAAGGGCTTTGTGCCCGAGCTGACCGCCCGCGTGAGTGAGTTCCTGCGCCGTCAGGTGACCATCCACGCTCAGGTGGCGAAGCCCGGTGAGCAGGTCAAGCCCGCAGCTCAGCCTGCTGCTCAGCCCGCAGCGCCCAGTGCGCTCACAGCGCAGCCTGCAGTTCCCGCGACTGTTGCCCCGCAGGCGCCTCAGCAGCCGGCGCCGCTGGCTGATGGTCCGCGCGGCGGTGAGGATGCGTGGCGTCGCCACGGTCAGCCGCTGACCGGCGCAAACACCCCCGAGTCTACGAGCGTGGATGCGCCTCTGGGCGCGTGGGAGGTTGCCCCGATTCCGCAGAGTGCCCCCGAGGAGGCACCTCAGCAGGCTGTCCAGGCGGCAGTGCAGGCACCGGTTCAGGAAGCCCCGGCTGGCCCGCTTGCGCCTGAGCCTCCGGTTGCTCCGCAGGTTCCGGTTGCTCCGGCGGGTGGTTTTGGTGAGCGTGATTCCTTTGCGGCCTCCGGTAGTGGAGTTCCGCTGCAGGAGAGCGCTGCTGAACCCCAGCGTGCACAGGAGCCCCCGTTCGCACAGGAGCCTCCTCACGCGGAGGAACCTCCGTATGAGGAGGAGCCCCCTTTTGAGGATGAGCCCGCCTACGCTGAACCGGTTGAGGCACCCGCTGCGCCCGCAATGCCGACTGCGCCTGTAGCACCGGCTGGTCCGCTTGCTAATCCGGTTGAGCCTGCTGGTCCGTTGGCAGAGACACCGCAGGCAGCACCGGCTGATACTGCTCCGGCAAGCGATGAGAAGCCCGCAGCGCAGGCTTCTAACGCAACCCCAGCACCGACTCCTAGCACACCGACTCCGAGCACGTCGGCGGCACCGGCTCGCCAGGCACGCGCCGCATCCGATGAGGACTACGTCTCTGAGGATGATGAGAAGGTCGAAAACAGCACCTTCATCGGTCTGCGCGCTATCGAAAAAATTATTGGTGGCACCGTCATCGACGAACGCCCCCTGCACCAGCCCTAATCCGGGAATCTAACACCCGGCAGGTGCCGCGCCCGCCATCGCACCGATGGCGGGCGCACTCATTCCAGCACCTACCCGCTACGCGAAACGCCCCTAAACTGTCAGGGGTTGGGTGCATACTCATAACGTCACCCAAGAGCAACGCACCAGCACAGCACACCGCATCAGAAGGAGAAGCCATGTACGAGGGAGCAGTTCAAAACCTCATTGACGAGCTCGGCCGCCTGCCGGGTGTGGGCCCCAAGTCGGCTCAGCGTATCGCCTTCCATATTCTGAATGCGGACGCTGCCGATATGGCGCGCCTAGCCAACGCGATTTCCACGGTGAAGACCAGTGTCAGTTTCTGTGAGGAGTGCGGTAACGTCTCCGAGACGAAGCTGTGCACGATCTGTCGTGATGAGCGCCGTGACCCGTCCGTGCTGTGCGTGGTTGAGGAGTCCAAGGACGTGGTCGCGATTGAACGCACCCGTTCTTTCACCGGCCGCTATCATGTGCTCGGCGGCGCCATTAACCCGCTGGCGGGCGTGGGCCCGGAGCAGCTACGTATTCGTGAGCTGGTGTCCCGCCTGGCGGATGAGCGCATCCAGGAGATTATTCTGGCGATGGACCCGAATCTTGAGGGTGAGGCGACCGCAACCTACCTCTCGCGCATGCTCATGCCGTTGGGTGTGCGCCTCTCGCGTCTGGCGTCGGGTCTGCCGGTCGGTGGCGATCTGGAGTACGCGGACGAGATTACTCTGGGCCGCGCGTTGGAGGGTCGCCGCGTCATTAGCGAGGGCACCGCGGCGGCGCATACTGCCGCCGAGGATTTTGAGCGCGTGAACCGTGAGGAGGAGCAGGAGCGTGAGCAGGCGGCTCAGGTTCAGGCTCAGGAGGCGAAGCAGAGTCGTCGCCGCTGGAATTCGAGCATGTTTGACGACCTGGATTCTGAGGATTCTGCCGTTTCCGACCCGGCGGCGCCCGCCGCTGAGGGTGTGCAGGGCACGGTGGATGAGCAGCTGATCGAGCGGGTTCTGCAGGAGGCTGAGAAATCAGGCGAGGAAGCCTCCCCCACCGATTCTGGTGCGGGCTCTACGCCTGAAGCCACAGAAGCAGAATCCACCCCTGACCTGGGCGAAGACTCCGGCGAGGAGGCTCCGGCGAGCGCTACCTCCGAACCGACTGAAGCACCCGTAACCGAGCAGGCGGAAGATGCGCCGGAGGTGTTCCGCGCCCCGGACTATGAGGAGAAGATCCGCACTATTCAGAACGCCCCGTTACGCACCCCGAAGCCGGACGTTCCGCCGCTGCCGGGCGTGACTTACGTGAACCCGTGGACCTAGCCTTCCACCACTAGTACGTGCGCGGTAGGGTTCGCGCTCCCGGGCCCGCCACGACCCGCGTAACATTCGGTAATATTCCACGAATCAATACATACGGGGGCTTAGTTAGCCGTGCGGACTGAACGCCGTCTACTATAGGTGAGGAACCGGCGCTCTGCCGGTGGCACACAAGTAACTGACCTGGAGATATCAATGAGCCTGATCGTCCAAAAGTTCGGCGGTTCCTCCGTAGCTGATGCGGAGGGCGTAAAGCGCGTTGCCCGCCGCGTCGTGGACACTCAGAAGGCAGGTAACGATGTGGTCGTCGTGGTGTCCGCTATGGGTGACACCACCGATGAGCTGCTCGACCTTGCCGCAGAGGTCACCAGCAATGTCACTCCTTCCCGTGAGCTGGACATGCTGCTGACCGCCGGTGAACGCATTTCAACTGCCATCCTGTCGATGGCTATTAACGACCTGGGTGCTAAGGCCCAGTCTTTCACTGGTTCTCAGGCTGGCATGATTACCGACGGCGTGCACGGTTCTGCACGTCTGGTGGAGGTCAACCCGGAGCGTATCCGTGAGTCGATTGAGGCCGGAAATATTGCGATTGTGGCCGGTTTCCAGGGTATGAACCGTCAGAGCGGCGATATTACGACTCTGGGCCGCGGCGGTTCTGATACGACTGCTGTTGCTCTGGCTGCTGCTCTGAACGCTGATGTGTGCGAGATTTACTCGGATGTGGACGGCGTTTTCACTGCCGACCCGCGCATCGTGCCGACCGCGCACAAGCTGGATACCATCACCAGTGAAGAGATGCTGGAGATGGCGGCGAACGGTGCGAAGATTCTGCACCTGCGCAGTGTTGAGTATGCTCGTCGTTTTAATTTGAAGCTTCACGTGCGTTCTTCGTTCTCTAACCTTGAAGGCACTATTGTGGTTCCGGAGGAGTCCGCGGAACTGACCCCCACCCATCTGAAGGAGATTCCCTTGGAGCAGCCCCTGATTTCTGGTGTCGCGCATGATCGCACCCGCGCAAAGATTACTGTTGTTGGTGTTCCGGATGTTCCCGGTTCGGCAGCTAAGGTGTTCGGTCTGATTAATGAGGCGAAGGTTAACCTGGACATGATTGTTCAGAACGTGCCGACTGACCGCCCCGGCGTGACCGATATTTCCTTCACCCTGGATCAGGATCAGGGCCCCACCGCGCTGAAGGCGCTGGAGGATGCTAAGGCGGAGCTGGGTTTCCAGGAGGTTATTTACAACGAGTCGGTTGGTAAGCTGTCGCTGGTTGGCGCGGGCATGAAGACTAACACGGGTGTTTCGTTCACTTTCTTTGAGGCCCTGTCTAACGCTGGCGTGAACATTGACATGATTTCGACTTCTGAGATTCGTATTTCGGTGATTACTGAGCTGAGCAAGCTGGATGAGGCTGTTCGCGCGGTGCACACTGCGTTCGGTCTGGATGCTGAGGGCGAGGCTACTGTTTACGGTGGTACTGGCCGCTAGGGTTTAGCTCGTTTGTGGGCTGTACGCTTCGGGAGGGGCGGTGCTGGGTTTTCTCAGCACCGCCCCTCCCCTTTTCTGTTTACAAATGAAATAACTGAAACACTTTACAGTTATTTCAGATACAAGGTAGAGTTATAGCTACTGGACTACATTTTGCGAGGTTCTAACTTACTTGAGCTAAGCACCAAATGCAATCCAGTAATACAAGGAAGGAACAAAGATGCCCAACACCCAACTCCTGCAGGAGGAAACCCTTAATCAAGCCCAAACCGAAGCAAAAAAGCTACTCGGGGACTCAAACGAAACTGCCGTTACTCTGACCGTTTCAGGGAATGAAAGCCAGGAAATCGGTGATGCGCTTAGCCAAGTTATTCAACAGGTTTTGCATGCTTTAGCACAGGGCCAGCGCATCGAGATTCAGACCAGCCCACAGTACTTGACCACTACTATGGCAGCTCGTCGCATTGGCATCTCACGCCCGACCCTTATGAAGGCTATTCGTTCCGGCGAGCTCCCCGCGTTCAAAGTAGGAAGCCATTTCCGCATCCGCACCGGGGACGCAGAAGTTTTCCGCAAGACCCTTTTGGAGAAGACCATCGCGCAGAAGGAACAAGCTCTCAAAGATCTTTGGAAATTTGAGGAAGAGAACAATCTCAACGACATTATCGGAGGACCTGCGTGGTAAAAGAGAGCACATTATCAGATGCTGAATCTGTCCTACTGGATACGAACATTCTGATGTCTAAGACTCTTCGCGATTGGATTCTCCTTTTGACAAAGGAGAGTGACTACAGATTTTTCGCTCCATACGTATCCACCGGAATCATGGATGAGTTTGGATACCACACACGCCGAAAGGACCCAATGATTCATGATGCAAAAATTGAGAAATGGAAACAACAAATCCTGACATCCTGCAAGTCCCTAATCGCAGGTTTCCCTGTTGAACCAGTTGCTGGCTTTCCCGATATAAACGATCTTCATGTGCATGCTGCCGCCCAACACGGCGGCATGCACGCATTAGTCACCGATGACCGCAAACTGCTCGATTATGCTTCCACGGAAGAAGCTCAGAATATTCAAAATTATGAGACACTCAGCGCGGATGATTTTCTGATGCAATTCACCGAATACGCTCATCCCTCCTTATTTGCCGAGGTCTATCTTTCCCAGGAATCTTATGCTCACTCTAAGGGATTCACGGAGACTGATATTCCTCGCGCACTTGAACGAGCAGGAGCGGGTCAATTTGCCCGTTATCTTCGGACTGCAGTGATTAATAGCCCACAGTTTGACGATTATGAACGTGAGTTTAAAGCCCGGTCTTCTAGTAACTAGATAGACATTGCTACGTCCACTACCTTGTCACAGCATCGTTTAGGCTAGAAGCATGAGTAGTGTTGTGTTTTCCCAGGTGATGGATGCCCGCGAATGGCGTGCCGCCGCTGCCGCCCATGAGGCGCGTGCCGGCCGCTACGCCGACCCGTTTGCGCAGCGTCGCGCCCGCCACGAAGTGCACCCCGTGGAGGACTTCCTCTTCACCTACTACACGCTCAAGCCCGGCCAGTTTAAGCGCTGGCACCCCGGCGCCGGCATCATCCTGCTGGATGCGCCCGAGCGCGCCTCCTGGCGTTTTTACCGACCCGCCACCGAGCAGGAGCTCCTTGACGCTGGCTGCACCCTGCAGGTTGCGCGCGCCCAGGCGGATGCCGCCTCCGCCGTCACCGTGGACGTCACCGACTTCGTGGAGCGCCGCGCCACCGCCCTCGCCTTCACCCACGAGATCCTGCGTAACACGGCCGCAAAGAAGGGCCAGTTCGGTTGCTTCGGCATGCACGAGTGGGCGATGGCGTACAAGTCGGTGGAGAACAATATCCGCCACGACTACCTACAGCTGCGCCTGGGTGCGGAGGGCACGGACCGCGTGGTGGAGGAGCACCGCATCCGCTGCTCGCACTTTGATGCGTTCCGTTTCTTCATGCCGCAGGCGGCACCGTTGAACGAGCTGCAGCCGACCCGCGAGACGCAGCGCGTCCTGGAGCAGCCCGCGTGCCTGCACGCGAATATGGACGTGTACAAGTGGGCGTATAAGCTGCTGCCGCTGGTTGATTCGGCCCTGGTCATGGATTGTTTCGACCTGGCGTGGGATGCGCGCGAGCTGGATATGCGCGCGGCCCCCTACGATATTCGCAGCTGGGGGTACGAACCGATTCCGGTGGAGACGACCGAGGGTAAGGCTGAGTACGTGCGGATTCAGCGTGAACTGTCGGAACATTCCATTGAGTTGCGTGAGCGCCTGCTTGCGGTGTGCGAGCGCTATCTTCCGCCCCTCGAGGCGTAAAAGACGTGATTCGAGCCTCTTAGAGTATCCACCAACCGAACGCATACCCCCGTTACGGTCGTTAGTACGGTAAGATGAGATACGGCTCATACAGAACCCACGCACCCAAGGAGTGCCCACACATGGCCCGTATTGTTGTTGATGTTATGCTCAAGCCCGAAATTCTTGACCCGCAGGGTAAGGCTATTTCTCACGAGCTGCCCCGTATCGGCGTTGATTCCTTCGTGGATGTTCGCCAGGGTAAGCGCTTCGAGCTGACCGTCGAGGGTGAGGCTACTGAGGAGCACCTCGCAGCTGCCCGCAAGGCTGCTGAAGAGCTGCTGTCGAACCCTGTCATCGAAGACGTTGTGAACGTTTCGGTTCTGGAGGACTAATACCTATGGCAGAGTCCCTCGCACCTACTGAAGTCCCCCTGGTTGGCGACTTTTCTACTTACTCCCCGAACCCCGCTTTCGCTGATGCACGCGTTGGCGTGGTGACTTTCCCCGGCACCCTGGATGACCGTGACGCTGCGCGTGCTGTCCGTCTGGCTGGCGGTACCGTCGTTGAGCTGTGGCACGACGACGCTGATTTGAAGAACGTTGATGCCGTCATTATTCCTGGCGGTTTCTCCTACGGTGACTACCTGCGTGCTGGCGCTATTGCTGCGAAGGCTCCCGTGATGCGTTCGGTGATTGATGCCGCTAACGCTGCTGGTACCTCCGGTTCCGCTCCCCTGCCTGTTCTGGGTATTTGCAATGGTTTCCAGATTCTGACTGAGTCTCACCTGCTGCCCGGTTCGATGATTAAGAACGATCACCGCAAGTTCATTTGCCGTGACCAGATTCTGCGCATTGAGAATAACTCCACCTCCTGGACGAGCAACTATGCTGCTGACCAGGAGATTGTTGTCCCTCTGAAGAACCAGGACGGTCAGTATGTTGCTGACCAGAAGACTCTGGAGGCGCTGGAGGCTGAGGGTCGCGTGGTGTTCCGCTACGTTGGTTTCAACCCGAACGGTTCCCGTAACGACATTGCTGGTATCAGCAATGAGCACGGTAACGTGGTCGGTCTGATGCCGCACCCGGAGCACGCTGTGGAGCCTGGCTTCGGTCCTTCCTCTTCTGGTTTTGGTGAGGTTTCTCTGCGCGGTGGCGCCGATGGTCTCGGCGTGTTCACCTCCGTTCTTGCCAACCTGATTAACGCCCGCTAACGCACGACAAGGATTCTAAGAAGTTATGAGCGAAAAGCAGTTTAACCTCGACACCGTCGAGCACGCGGCGGCAACCCCGGACACCGAACTCCCCTGGGCTGAGCTGGGCCTGAAGGAGAACGAGTTCGAGGATATTAAGGAGATTCTTGGTCGCCGTCCTACCGCGGCTGAGCTGGCAATGTACTCGGTCATGTGGTCCGAGCACTGCTCCTACAAGTCTTCTAAGGTTCATCTGAAGCAGTTCGGTGCGAAGGTCACCGATGAGATGAAGAAGGACCTGATGGTCGGTATCGGTGAGAACGCCGGTGTGACCGATATTGGTGACGGCTGGGCTGTTACCTTCAAGATTGAGTCCCACAACCACCCCTCGTACGTGGAGCCCTACCAGGGTGCTGCGACCGGTGTGGGCGGTATTGTGCGTGACATTATTTCCATGGGTGCACGCCCGATTGCTGTGATGGATCCGCTGCGTTTCGGCGCGATTGATCACCCGGACACCGCCCGCGTTATTGGCGGCGTGGTTGCCGGTATTGGTGGTTACGGTAACTCCCTGGGCCTGCCGAACATCGGCGGCGAGGTTGAGTTCGACTCCTGCTACCAGGCAAACCCGCTGGTCAACGCACTGGCTGTGGGCATTATGCGCCACGAGGATATCCGCCTGGCGAACGCATCGGGCGTGGGCAACAAGGTTGTTCTGTTCGGTGCGCGCACCGGTGGCGACGGCATCGGCGGTGCGTCGGTGCTGGCGTCCGAGTCTTTCGATGACACCAAGCCTTCGAAGCGTCCTGCCGTTCAGGTGGGCGACCCCTTCGCTGAGAAGGTTCTGATTGAGTGCTGCCTGGAGCTGTTCAAGGGCTCCGTGGTGGAGGGTATTCAGGACCTGGGTGCTGCGGGTATTTCCTGCGCAACCAGCGAGCTGGCTTCTAACGGTGAGGGCGGCATGCACGTGGACCTGACCAAGGTTCTGCTGCGTGACCCCACCCTGACCCCGGGCGAGATTCTGATGTCTGAGTCTCAGGAACGCATGATGGCTGTGGTCTCCCCCGAGAACGTGGAGCGCTTCGAAGCGATCATGAACAAGTGGGGCGTGGAGTACTCCTTCCTCGGTGAGGTCACCAACTCTGGCCGCCTGGTCATCGAGTGGGACGGCGAGGTCATCGTGGATGTTGACCCCCGCACTGTTGCACACGACGGCCCGACTTACGAGCGTCCTTACGCACGCCCGGAGTGGCAGGATGACGTTCAGGCTAACCACTTCACCGGTTCGGCTGCTGACGATTCCCGCCCGCGCGGTAAGGAGCTGGGCGAGGCAATCAAGGCGTTCATGGCGTCCCCGAACATGTGCTCCAAGTCCTGGATCACTAACCAGTACGACCGCTACGTTCAGGGCAACACCGCCCTGTCCATGCCGGACGACGGCGGTGTGGTGCGCGTGGACGAGAACACCAACCTCGGTGTTGCTCTGGCGACCGACGCCTCCCCTCGTTTCACCTACCTGGATCCGTACGAGGGTGCTCGCGCGTCCTTGGCTGAGGCGTACCGTAACGTTGCGACCGTTGGTGCACGCCCCGTGGCTGTGTCTGACTGCCTGAACTTCGGTTCTCCCGAGGATCCGGACGTCATGTGGCAGTTCGCTGAGGCTGTTCGCGGCCTGGCTGATGGCTGCATGGAGCTGGGTGTTCCGGTGACCGGCGGTAACGTGTCCCTGTACAACCAGACCGGTGGCAAGGCTATTAACCCGACCCCCGTGGTAGCGATGATGGGCGTGATGGATGACGTCACCCGCCGCACCCCCTCGGGTTGGGCTCCTGAGCACGACGGTCAGGCGATTTACCTGCTGGGTACCACCCGCGATGAGCTGGACGGCTCCGAGTGGGCTCGCTTCAAGGGTCACCTGGGCGGTCAGCCGCCGAAGGTTGATCTGGCTCTGGAGCGTCAGCTGGGTGACATGCTGGTGAACATGTCTCGTGACGGCATGATTGATGCCGCTCACGACGTGTCTGCCGGTGGTCTGGCTGCTGCTCTGTCGGAGGCTTGCCTGCGTTTCAACACCGGTGCCCGCATCGGCCTGGGTGAGGTTGCTGAGCGTGACGGCGTGGACCTGTTCACCCTGCTGTTCTCGGAGTCCCTGGGCCGTGTTGTGGTTTCGGTTCCGCGTTCTGAGGAGGTGCGCTTCAAGGATATGTGCACCGCTCGCCAGTTCCCCTTCGCACGTATTGGTGTGGTGGATGCTGCATCGAACGCTCTGGACTTCCAGGATGAGGTTTCCATTGACCTGGATGAGCTGCGTGCAGCTCACGAGGGCACTCTGGCAGCTCACTTCGGTGAGGTTGCTAAGGGCTAGTTTTCGACTAGTTTGAGACTAACGCCGAAAGGGGCGGATGCTTGCGAAAGCATCCGCCCCTTTTGTTATGCCCGCTGGCTTGTGCGTTGAGCGGTGAGAGGTTGTGCGTTGAGGCGTTCTGTTTATGCGCGTTCTGGGTTTATGCCTCGGCGACCTTGCGGCCCAGCTGCGCGAACAGGGAGGCGTTAATGCGGAAGCCTTCGATGCATTCTTCGATGAGGGCTTCGCGCTGTTCGTCGGTCAGGGGTGCGTTGTCGAGCAGTTCTCGGTAGCCGTCCTTAAAGACCTTGGGCTTGGGCAGTTCGGTGAAGCGGTACATGCTCAGCGCTTCGGCGGGGATGCCGTAGTGGCGGTTGACGAGCGCTGCGACTGCCTGGCCGCCGGAGAGGTCACCGAGGTAGCGCAGGTAGTGGTGTGCGAGGTAGCGTTCGGGGGAGTTGATGGTGGCGCGGATACGCTCTACGTATTCTGCGGTTGCGGGCAGGGGCGCGTCGATGTCGCCTTCCTGGCCGAGTGCGCGGATGTCTGCACGGATGTATTCTGCGCGGTCGAGGCCGGGGTGGGTGAAGGGTTCGGTGATGGGGCTGGGTTCTGCGCGGTAGTGTTCGGAGACTGCTTCGAGTGCTTCGTAGATGTGCACGTACTGGTTGATGAGGCGCAGGTATGCCTCGGTGTTGAGGGAGCCGCCCATGAGGTCTTCCATGAAGGTGGAGTGTTCAGCGTTGTCGTGGACGTGCTTGGTGCTTTCCTTCAGGCGTGCGGAGAAGCGTTCCTGGGTGGTTTCGGGGGCGGTAATAGTCATGGTGAGTTCCTAAAGTGGCTTGTGGGTGAACAATAAATGTTTTAGTGACACGATGTCACCAAAACCTGTTAATGACATATTGTCACCAAAAACCGGTTTTGGCAATAGCTCTCGTAAAAAATTTGCTAAGGTAAACCTCATACACAAGTCACCCTAGGCATTAAGTTACACAAACATAGGCTAATAGGGCTAGACTTGATACGAACACCACAATCACAAAATTCAAGGAGACACCGAATGTCTACCCCCTCTCTCACCAAGCGCACTTGGGCGTTCTTGGCTTCAGCAACCATCGGCCTCAGCAGCGTCGCTGGCGTACCCGCAGCCTTCGCAGCTGAAACCAACTCCCACGTCAGCGCCGGTGAGGTAACCGCAGCCTCAGAGCAGAGCCTGCAGGACGTCACCGTCAACTGGGGCCTGAAGAAGTCCTTCCGTTCCTACATCAACGGTCCCTTCTCCCAGGGCTCCCAGGAACTGACCGGCGTCACCACCAACGAAGACGGCTCCTACCACTTCACCTCCGCCAAAGGCACCGTAGCCAACGGCGAATACTCGGTCACCTTCACCGGCTCCTCGATTCACTACACCGCACACCACGGTCTGCTGGAAGTCATCATCTCCGACCTCTCCGTCACCATTAAGGACGGCGTGGGCACCGTGCGCGCCAACGTTCAGTCGCGCCCCTACAACGGCAACACCACCCCGAACGACCTGGTCGAAACCAAGAACATGACCATCGGCACTTTCAACGCCTCCGGTCTGAAGGTTGAGGGTAACACCATCACCCTGCCCAGCGTTGACGAGGAAAACGGCACCCGCGTCAAGCTTTCCGAAGAGGCAACCGGCGCCTTCGCGGGCTTCTACAAGGCAGGTCAGGAGCTGGATGCGCTCGGCTTCTCCGCAACCATCGTGACCAAGGAAGCACCCGCGCCGAGCCCTGAGCCCAGCACTGAACCCAGCGCCGAGCCGAGTGCTGCGCCGACCGCAGAGCCGACTGCTGCGCCCAGCAGCGAGCCTTCCTCCGCACCGACCAGCGAGGCACCCAAGCCCACAGACCCCAAGCCCGCAGACCCCAAGCCTGCAGAGCCCACTTCTGCAGCGCCGAGCGTAGCCCCCACCTCCGCGGCACCCTCCTCCCCCGCCGCAACCACCGAGCCCAAGCGTGAAGAAAAGGTCACCGGCAACGTCGTCGAGTCCGGCACCCTCAGCTGGGATATCCGCGAGTCCTTCCTGAAGTACCTGACCAGCTTCGCGCACGGCTCCGTGAACGTTGAGGGCATGGAGAAGACCGCAGCTGGCGGCTTCAAGTACACTCAGGCATCCGGCGTGTACAACCCCGAGACCAAGACCGGTCAGATCAACTTCGCGGGCACCGCAGAGTTCACCGGCCACAACGGTCAGCTCAAGAGCACCATCAAGAACATGCGCCTGGTCGTCGTCAACGGCAAGGGCACCCTGGTCGCTGACGTGGACGCGCTGACCCGCGACGGTAAGTCCGTTTCTAAGACCGGCCTGGCTATCGCCGAGGTGGACCTCTCCGGCGCGAGCGTGAAGGACAGCATTTTCTCGGCACAGAACGCAGCAGTCGCGCTCACCGCTGAAGGTTCCGACGTGCTCTTCGCGGGCCAGTACCGCGGTGCCGACAACGCCATGGCACCGCTGAGCTTCTCCGTAAAGCTCAGCAAGCAGACCGCGGAGAACACCGTTGAGGTTCCCCGCGTCTCTGAGAACAAGTCCTCCGATAACAAGGGTTCTGAGAACGGCTCTTCCGATAACAACTCCTCGAACTCCTCCGGCAACTCCGGCGCTAACGGCTCCGGTTCTAACGGTTCGGCAGGCACCTCCGGCAGCGTCTCTAACGGCGGTTCTTCCTCGAACGGCTCTGTCAGCAACAACCCGGCACAGCCGGTCTGCGTACCCGTCACCCGCACCCGCGAGGTGCAGGAGCAGGGCGCGTCCGACGGCACCATTAAGAGCGCAAACCTTGGCTGGGGCGTGCGTGATTCCTTCCGCAACTACGTGCGCGGCGGCATCGCGAACGGTAGCTGGGAGCTGAACGGCACCTCCTACTCTTCGGATGCGTTCAACTGGTCTAACGGTACCGGCACTTTCAAGGGCGGTAAGGGTTCCATCTCCTTCAGCGGTTCGGTTCGTTTCACCGGTCACCACGGCATTCTGGACACCACCATTGCGAACCCGCGCCTTGAGATTAACGGCAATTCCGGCACTCTCTACGCAACCATGAACAGCAATGACCCCTCCGGCAAGGCAACTAACTACGGTGAGGTGGCACTGCTGAAGGTGGATCTTTCGGGTCTGCAGAGCTCCTCTGACGCTGTGAGCGTCAACGGTGCGGCAACCACCCTGACCGCTGAGGGCGCGAAGGCGTTCGCTGGCTTCTACGATGCCGGTAAGGACATGGCTCCGCTGAGTTTCTCCGCGGCGATTAACGGCGCGAAGACCACCACCAAGACCGTGTCCGAGACCGTCTACGAGGGTGAGGGTTGCGACCCGGTCACCGGCAAGCCTCTGGCTTCCACCGGCGCCTCCGGTGTTGAGGGCACCCTAGTTGCAGGCTTCATCGCTGTTGCAGCCGGCGCGGGTACCGTCGTGTACACTCGCCGCCGCAAGAAGGCATAACGGTACCTCACGAGGATGCCCACACTGTCGGCTCGCCCGTGAGACTCAACCATGAGGTTCACCGGTAAGCCGACACGGCCCGTGCGGGGGTGCAGATTTTCACTGCACCCCCGCTTCAGGTGCCAGGTTTTACCCCGGCGCCTACCCCAGTTTTTCTAGCTTCCCTTTTTCTGTGAGACGACGATGTTTTCTTCCCTTTCTTCTTCTGCCCTGAACCGCCGCGATGCAGTGAAGTATGCGGCGTTCTCCATCACTTCCGCTTTTCTGCTGAGCTCTTGCGGTGTGGGTACTCAGAACCCGGCCGCTTCTTCAAGTGCTTCGCAGGCTGTGGTGGATGAGCAGAGCACTCGCACCGTTTTGGAGAACCTTGCCGATCAGTTGCGTTCTTCTATTGCCCCTGATCAGAAGGCTCTGCGCGGCCCCAATAGCGCCGCAGATACCCCCGAAATTCAGCCGATGGTCGATACCCCCACCCCGGCTTTCCCCGTGACGTTCAAGGATTTCAACGGCACCGAGGTAACCGTTAAGTCCGCTGACCGTGTGCTGGCGCTGGACCTGTACGGCACTCTGGCTCAGCAGATGATTGCGCTGGGTCTGGGCGGTCGTCTGGTTGGCCGTGTCACCTCCTCGACGGAGCAGTCTCTGGCTCATCTGCCGCTGGTGACCCAGAACGGTCACGACCTGAACGCTGAGGCGATTCTGGCGACCTCCCCGGACCTGGTGCTGTGGGATAAGAGCAACGGCCCGATTGAGATTGTGGATCAGCTGCGCGCAGCGGGCGTGACCGTGGTGGTCTTCGATCATGAGCGTCGTATGGATAAGATCATTCCGCAGCTCAAGGCTGTTGCGCAGGCGCTGGGTGTCCCGGAGGCGGGCGAGCAGGTTGCTGCCCGCGTGCAGAAGGACCTGGATTATGCCCTGCAGGTGCTCAAGGACGTCGCCCCGAAGGGTGCACAGCAGGTGTCGTTCGCGTTCTTGTACGTGCGCGGCACCGC
Source organism: Rothia sp. HMSC069C10 (assembly GCF_001812205.1). Classification (NCBI taxonomy): domain Bacteria; kingdom Bacillati; phylum Actinomycetota; class Actinomycetes; order Micrococcales; family Micrococcaceae; genus Rothia; species Rothia sp. HMSC069C10. The sequence continues at coordinate 84,752 of NZ_KV808282.1, read as the reverse complement.
TGGCGTGTTCTTCGTGCTCGGCAAGGGTTCGGGCGCTGACGATTTGATTCAGGCTATTGGCGGCAAGGATGTGGCGTCTGAGCAGAACGCGACGAATATTATTCCGGCGACCAGTGAAGCGCTGGTGAAGCTGAACCCGGACGTCATTCTGACCATGAGCGGCGGCATTAAGTCCACCGGCGGTTTGGATGGTTTCTTGGCTCGCCCGGGTGTGGGTGAGACGACTGCCGGTAAGAATAAGCGCATTATTGATATGGGTGACGGCCAGATTCTGTCCTATGGCCCGAATACTCCTGCAGTGTTGCTCTCGCTCGCTAAGGCTGCGTACTCCACTCCTGCGGGGGGCCAGTAGTGGCTGCCGTGAAGAGTGCGGCGGGTGCGCGGGATTATCGTGCTTCACGTCGGCGTCGTGCCGGTCTGACGTTTACGTTTTTGGCGGTGGCACTGTGCGCTGTGATGGTGCTGTCTGCGGGTTTGGGTCAGTACAATATCCCGACTGATCAGGTGGTTGCTTCTGTGGGCCGCCGCCTGGGTCTTGCGCCGGAGAACCCGGCGATGCAGCTGGCGGATAGCACTCTGTGGAATATCCGTTTCCCGCGTGTGCTGTTGGGTGTGCTGGTGGGTGCCGCTTTGGGTACTTCCGGTGCGGTGATGCAGTCGGTGTTTGGTAACCCGTTGGCTGAGCCGGGCGTGATTGGTGTTTCCTCGGGTGCGGCGGTTGGCGCGTGTTTGTCGATTGTGTTGAACCTGCAGTTCTTCGGTATTTTCACGACTCCTGCATTCGCGTTTGTGGGTGCGTTGGCGGCTACTGCACTGGTGTATTTCCTGTCGCGTTCTTCGGGTCGTGCGAAGGTCCTGTCGATGATTTTGACGGGTATTGCGGTGACCGCGGTGGCGAATGCGATTATTGCGTTCCTCATGTTTATTGCTGATACGACGAGCCGCGATCAGATTGTGTTCTGGCAGATGGGTTCGCTGAACGGTTCCACGTGGAAGGCAGTGGCGAGCGTGTGGCCGGTTATTCTGATCGGCTTGGTGGCGTGTTTTGTGATGGCGTCTTCGCTGGATGTTCTGGCGTTGGGTGAGCGTGCGGCGCAGCATTCGGGCGTGAACGTGGAGCGTCTGCGTGCGGTGTCTATTGCGGCGACGGCTTTGTTGACGGGTGCTGCGGTGGCGTATGCGGGCATTATTGCGTTTATTGGTCTGATTATTCCTCACCTGTTGCGCATGATTTTGGGTCCGTCGAATCGTGTGTTGTTGCCGGCTTCGGCATTGGGTGGCGCGCTGTTGATTGCGCTGTCTGATTTGGGTGCGCGTACGCTGGTGCCTTTTGCTGATTTGCCGATTGGTATTTTTACGGCTTTGGTGGGCGGCCCGACGTTCTTCGTGTTGTTGCGTCGTTCCCTGGGTCAGGGCGGAGGTGCTTCGTGAGTGAGTTGTTGAGCCTGTCCGGTGTGTGTTTTAACGCTGGTGGGCGTCAGATTTTGAATGATGTGTCTCTGTCTGTTGCTGCGGGCGAGGTTGTGTCGCTGATTGGTCCTAATGGTGCCGGTAAGTCGACTCTGTTGGGTGTGATTGCTGGTGATATTGCGCCCAGTGGCGGTGAGATTCTGTTGGATGGCACCCCTCTGGGTTCGATTCCTGCCCGTCAGATGGCGCGTCAGCGTGCGATGCTGTTGCAGAAGTTGAATGTGGCGTTTTCGTACACGGTGCATGAGGTGGTTCAGATGGGCCGCACCCCGTGGAAGGGTACGGAGCGCGCTGAAGAGGATGACGCCGTGGTTGCTTCGATGATGGAGCGTACGTCGGTGACTCACTTGTCGGATCGCGATATTACGACTCTGTCCGGTGGTGAGAGTGGTCGTGCGCATTTGGCGCGTGTGTTTGCTCAGCAGACTCCGCTGATTCTTTTGGATGAGCCGACTGCGGCGTTGGATATTACGCATCAGGAGCAGACGTTGCGGGTGAGCCGTGAGTTGGCTGCTGAGGGTGCTGCGGTGTTGACGGTGCTTCATGACTTGGATGTGGCGGCTGCGTATTCTGACCGTATGGTGTTGTTGCGTGGCGGTGAGGTGGTTGCTTCGGGCGCCCCTGAGCAGGTGTGTTCGGCGGAGTTGTTGTCTGAGGTGTATCAGCATCCGATTGAGGTGTTGAGGCATCCGGTGACGAATCGTTTGTTGATTCTGCCAGAACGCTGAGTCTGCTGGCGCGTTGAGTCTGCTGGCGCGCTGATTTTACGGGGCGTTAGCGAACCATCCCGCAAACACTTTCCACCTCAAAATATGCCAGTATTCGCATATATTAAATCTCCGTTCTGGAATGGCTGTAAATATCAGTTCATTACAGGGCGGAGATTATCTTTATCCCCTTCTGCACAGATACACTGAAAGGTAGTGTCCGCAATACTGAACTCTATTCAGTTCAGCATTCCATCCATTCGAGAAAGAGACCCCCGCATGGATCCTCAGCAGAAAACGGCAGCGCCTGCCGTTGCCGGCTACATTCCCGAATATTCTGAAACACCGCATAGCGGCTCCTTTGATATCGCCCAGCACGGCCTCACCAGCGATGACGTTGCACGCCTGACGGCTGAGGGTAAGGTCAATACCCAGAACACGAAGTCTTCTCGCACGCTGTGGAGCATTATGCGTGCGCACCTGTTCACGGTCTTCAACTTTGTGTTGGGCGCCTGTGGTGCCGTGGTGATTATGTACCAGCGTTGGGCGGATCTCCTCTTCCTGGCGGCTGTTATCGCTAACGTGGTCATCGGTTTCGTGCAGGAGTACAAGGCGAAGCTTGAGCTGGACCGCATCTCCCTGCTGGACCGCTCCCCCGCAACCGCTGTGCGCGATGGCAAGACCGTCGAGGTTCCCATGGAGCAGCTGGTGGAGGGCGACGTGGTGGTCCTCAAGCGCGGCGATCAGGTGCCCGCCGATGCCGTGGTGCTCACCTCCGATTCGCTGGAGCTGGACGAATCCCTGCTGACCGGCGAGAACGACCCGATTGCTAAGCGCCCGGGCGACATGGTGCTCTCGGCCTCGAGCGTACTCGGTGGTACCGGTCGCGTGTTGCTCTCTCACGTGGGTGCGAACTCGCGAGCCAGCAAGATTTCCGACGAGGCGCGCCAGTTCTCGCGTATCCAGTCTGAGTTGCGCGATGCCCTGAACCTCGTGGTCCGCTGGATTACGATTGGTCTGGCCGTCATTATTCCGGTGGTGCTGTGGGGTCAGATTCGCGCCGCCGGTGGCCTGGAGGCCGTGGAGCAGAACCACATGTGGGAGCAGGTGTCTATCGCCGTGGTCTCTTCGGTGGCTTCGATGATTCCGCAGGGCCTGGCGCTGATGACCACCCTGGCCTTCGCCGCGGCAGCCGTGGCTCTGGGCCGCAAGCACAATATCCTGGTGCAGGAGCAGCCTGCGGTTGAGGTTCTGGCTCGTGTGGATGTGGTCTGCTTCGATAAGACCGGTACTCTCACCGAGGGTGGCGTGATTTTTGATTCGGTGCGTCCCCTGACCACCGAGGCGGTGGCTGAGGGCCCCGACGTCGACTCTGCCGAAAACACCTCCTGGCGTGCCTCCCTGCCGACCGGCTGGAACGAGGCGCTGTCGTGGTTCGGCCACGATGAGAACGCGAATCCGACCGCCGCAGCGCTGACCGGCGGCTTCCCGCAGGCTTCCTCGGCTACCGTCAGCGGCATCGTGCCGTTCTCGTCGGCGCTGCGTTTTAGCGCGATTGAGTTCAAGGATTCGGGTGCGTGGCTTCTGGGCGCCCCGGAGGCGCTGCTCGCCAAGGGCACCGCCGAGCGCGAGCGCGCCGCCGAGCTAGCGGCTCTGGGTCTGCGCACGATGGTGCTGGCCCATGCCGCGGCCGTGGTGCGTAACGAGAAGGGTGAGCCCGTCCAGAAGATTCCGGCGGACGCTACCCCGGTTCTGTTCGTGATTTTCCGCGAGAACGTGCGCGCGGACGCCCCGGAGATTGTGGAGTACTTCCACCGTCAGGGTGTGACGCTGAAGGTCTTCTCGGGTGATAACCCGTTCACGGTTGCCGCCGCCGCAAAGACTGCGGGTATGGACACCTCCGCCGGCGCGGTTGATGCCTCTACCCTGCCCGAGGACGGCCCGGAGCTTGCCGAGGCTGCCGCGACCCACAATATTTTCGGTCGTGTCTCGCCCGAGCAGAAGAAGAACATGGTCATTGCGCTGAAGGAGCGCGGCCACGTGGTGGCGATGACCGGTGACGGCATCAACGACGCGCTGGCGCTCAAGCACGCAAGCTTGGGTATCGCGATGGGTAACGCTGCCCCGGCAACGAAGGCTGTTTCTCGCCTGGTTCTTCTGGACGGTAAGTTCTCGTCCCTGCCGGCTGCGTTGGAGCAGGGCCGTCAGGTCATTACGAACATTGAGATGGTGGCAAACCTGTTCTTGACGAAGACTGGTTTCGCGATTCTTCTGGGTGTTCTGTTCAGTATTTTCGGTTTGACCTTCCCGTTCTTGCCGCGTCAGTACTCGACTGCTGACTTCTTGATTGTGGGTGCGTCGTCCTTCGCGTTGACTCTGTTGCCGAATTCGCGCCGTTACGTGCCGGGCTTCTTGCGTCGCGTGCTGAATTACACGGTTCCGAACTCGATTATTGTGGTTGCGATGCTGTTGGCGGTGACGTTCACGGCTCGTGGCATGGGTGTTGAGGATATCCGTCAGATTCAGACGGCTTCGTTCATTACCCTGGTGATGATGGGTCTGTGGAACTTGGCTGCGGTGGCTCGTCCGTTCAACCGTGCTCGTGTTCTGCTGTTTGGTGCGTTGCTGGCGGTGTTCTTCGCGGCGTTGTTCGTGCCGATTCTGGTGGAGTACCACCAGTTCGTTACTGTGCTTCCGCATCTGCTGTGGACGGCTCTGGGTGCCGGTGTTCTGGGTGCCGCGCTGATTGAGGTGAATGCGCATCGTAACCGCCGTTGGCAGAAGCGTAATTACCCTGAGCTGGAGGTTGCTCCGCTGAATTTCTTCCCGGCTAAGTAGTTAGTCGGAAAGGTAGCTGCTTCGGTAGCGTGTGGGCCCCGTATCCTGTGGATGCGGGGCCCTTCCACGTCTTCATGAGCGCCGTCTTCGAAAGCACCCGGTCCGGGGCGTATCTGGGCGTACCGGAGGGCTCTGGGACCCTGCCTAGGCTTTGCGCCTGAGCCCTGCTGGAATCCAGCCGGGAGGCGCCCTGCAATCAGTGTCGAGAGCGTGTCTCAGCTATTCTCAGCTATCACTTGGGTGAAACATTTAACAGCTTCTGATAGCTTTTGCCTCTCACCTTGCTCTTAACCTGGGAAAACCCTTAGAGTTACAGGGAACTATTTGAGAAGGGAAACCTTCTTCAGGGTTGTTACTGGTTTGGCAGGCAAGACCTGAGTTACTCAACACCGTATGGGACGGCAGCATATATCTGCCGAGAATCCCCTCTATTTGCTGTACCGAAGCTCCATAGTGGGCACGAGTGTAGTGCTTCCGGTGGTCGAGAGACTCGGGTCTTTTGTGTTTTCTGGACGTGTTTTCCGGGGCTTTTCGGCTACCGCAGCGTCAGGTAGGCACAGCCTCCGGCAACAACCGCATAGACATTGACCGCATATCTAAGGAAGTATCGTGAATAACCGCGAACTTGGCGAGAAGATTCTTGACGGCCTGGGTGGCCCCGAGAACATCGCGCACATTACTCACTGTGCAACCCGCCTTCGTGTCACTCCTGTGTCTAACGATGCAGTGCAGAACAAGAAGATTGAGGGCCTGCCCGGCGTTCTCTCTGTGATTGAGCAGTCCGGCCAGACTCAGGTTGTTCTGGGCGATCGCGTTGAGGCTGTGTACAACGAAATCAACGCTCTGCCTTCTATGTCCGGCCACGCTGAGGGTGACACCAAGGTTGAGGCTGAGGGCAAGAAGTCCGGCTGGCTTACCAACGTCTTCGACGTTCTGTCTGACTCCTTCCGTCCTCTGCTGTGGGCACTTCTGGGTACCTCGATGATTCTGACCCTGATTGTGTTCCTGCAGCAGTTGGGTTTCTTCGGCCAGTACACTGACTTGACCGGTCAGAGCGTGAACATCGACATCATTAACGGTGCTCGTGTGGCTGACCCGGAGGCTGCTAAGGCTCTGAACACCCAGTGGATGCAGCAGTTCGCTTTCTGGTACATCCTGAAGGCTGCTTCGCTGTCGGTTCTGAACTTCATGCCCATCATGCTGGGTGCTACCGCTGCTAAGCGTCTGGGCGCGAACATGTGGGTTGGTGCGGCTATCCCCGCTGCACTGATGACCGGTACCTTCACCGATCTGACTGCTCTGGCTGACAAGACCACTAAGATTCTGAACGTTCCGTTCTTTGGTCTGGATCTGCCGCTGTACGCATTCAGCTACACCGGTCAGGTCTTCCCCCCGCTGCTGGCTGTTGCTCTGCTGGCTCCGTTTGAGCGCTTCCTGAAGAAGGTTATTCCTTCGATGCTGCAGATGGTGTTTGTACCGATGATTTCGGTCATCGTTCTGGTTCCGGTGACCGCGTTCCTGGTTGGCCCCATCGGTATCGGTGTTGCTATGGGTATCTCTGACTTCCTGAAGATGGTTAACGACCAGGCTCCGGCTCTGGTTGGTGCTCTGATTGCTGGCCTGTACCTGTTCATGGTTCCGCTGGGTCTGCACTGGCCGCTGAACGCTGTCATGATTAACAACCTGCAGACCATGGGTACTGACTTCATTCAGTCCCCGATGGGTGCATACAACTTCGCTGTGTTCGGTGTTGTGACAGGTGTGGCTATTAAGGCTAAGCACGACCGCGAGCTGCGCCAGACCGCTGTTGGTGCGTCGATGTCCGGTCTGCTCGGTGGTATTTCTGAGCCGTCCCTGTACGGTGTTGTGCTCCGTTACAAGCGCGTGATTCCGATTATTCTGGTTCCCGCTGTTATTGGTGGTGCTACCATTTCCTTCCTGGGCGTTAAGTCCTACGCGTTCGCGTTCACTTCGCTGCTGTCGATTCCGGCTATGCAGCCCTCGTACCTGTACGTGATTGGTCTGGCTATTGCGTTCTTCGGCGCTATGACCGGTGTTCTGCTGTTCGGTTACGAGTCGAAGGCTGACGCTGTAAGGCACGCTGCGGAGCGTAAGGCTGAGGATGCTGAGGCCGCTCCCAAGGCTGAGGCTGTTGCTGCTAAGGCTGCTCCGGCTGCTGCCGCTACTGCGACCGCCGCTGCTGCACCCGCTGCTTCCGCCGGTGAGGTCATTGAGCTGCACGCTCCCATTGAGGGTACTGCTGTTGCTCTGTCTGATGTTCCGGACCCGATTTTCGCTGCTGGCAAGCTGGGCGAGGGTGTGGCTATTGAGCCGACCGGTACCACTGTTGTTGCTCCCGCAGCCGGTAAGGTTGCTGCAACCTACCCCTCGGGCCACGCTGTGGGTCTGAAGCTGGAGAACGGTATTGAGCTGCTGATTCACGTTGGTCTGGATACCGTGAACCTGGACGGTAAGGGCTTCAGCGTGAAGGTTGCTAAGGGCGATGTTGTTGCTGCTGGCGACGCTCTGATTGAGTTCGATCCTGAGGTTATCAAGGAGGCGGGTTACCCGCTGATTACCCCGGTTATCGTAACCAACACCCGCAAGTTTGCTGAGGTAAAGGGTCTGCCGGGCGTTGCTCACCAGAACCTGAGCACTGTCCTGAAGGTGACCACCAAGTAGTTTGCTTTCTAGGCTCTAAGGGGCCCCACCGTTACGGTGGGGCCCCTTTCCTTATGCCTGTTCTCTTATGTACTGATTCTTTAGGCAGGTTTTGCTTGGGCGTATGCACTAGCCGGGGGGGTATTTCTGCTAATGTAAGAATAAGCTCAACAAGGAAGTTCTCAAGTGATAGGGAGTACGATGATGTCTTCTGATACTAGGACATGGGATACCGGAGTGTGGGAAGAGCAGCAAAAAGAGCTACGCGCTCTTTCTCCTGTTCGGCGGCTGATGCGCCGGCTCAATCTTGAGGCGCTCGTCTATGAGTCCGCGCCGTTTCCGGTTCTGTTGCGTAAGCTCTCCGCGCTGATTCCAGCGTGCCTTCTGTGGTGGGTTATCTACGAGCCGCACCGGCTTGCTTCCTCCACCAGCCTCCCCGAGGGTACTCACGCTATTACGCTGCTCCCCGGAGCCTGGGGCGACCCCGCTACGGGGGCTTATGGAGGTCTTCCTGAGCTGCCGGGGGTCCTCGTGCGCTGGGTACTGTGCATCGCGGCAATGGTGGCTGTCGTTCATCTCTGCGGCGTCAAGGCGAAGGGTCAGAGCTTCACTATTCCTCACGATGCGCGTTCACGGTTGATTGCGCTGATGCAGGCTCTGGGCATTTTCGGTGCTTTTGCACTGGTCGTCTGGATCGAGTACATGATGACTCCGCTGACCCTCATGTTTGAAACCGTGTACGCGGGCCCGACCGCCGTCTATAGCGGCGACGGCATGATTCCCCTGCACCTGTTCCTGTCCTCGTCGTTGAGCGCTATTTTCTTGGGCTATTTTTGCGTGAACATTCTTGCCTCGCTGAATATCCCCGGGTACCTGGGCATCCCCGCAATTATTTACGTGGGTGCACTCCCTTGGGCTCAGGCGGAGCGGCACCAGTTCACGTTGGCGCTGGCGTGGGTCATTGCGGTGGCGCTGGTGAGTTGGCTCGTGCGCGGCATGTGGGGCACTCTGCTCGCCTGCGTGGGCTATTCTCTCTGGATTGTGCTGGTGGCAACCAGCGGTGATCCGTTTGATCTGTCCGCTAATATGAGCCGTGTGCTCGTGATTTTGGGTTTCCCGCTGGCTTTCATCGTTGCTGGAGGCGGCATTTACCGTATCTTCTATCTGCGGCAGAACCCGAAGATGTTGAGGTACCTGCAGGAGCGCGCCCTGTACCTGGGCGAGTGGTAGCAGCCAGTTAGAGTGGCGCTCCCCTAGTTTTTGTAATTACATATCCCGCTAATGTATCCAGCTAAAGGACGCAGAACAAGCGGGACAGAAAAATCCCGGGCACTCTCTCGTGAGAGTACCCGGGATTTCGAGTCCTACAGGACGGCTAGAGCGTTACCGTAAGCGGTACTACTCCTGCCAGCCAACGTTGACCCAGTAGTCAGCGCTGGTGTAGCTCTGCTTGAACAGGGACGGACCGTAGTTCGCGACCTTAGCCTTGACAGCGGCGTACATCGGGCCGTTTGCGTAGGGCAGGTACACTGCGACCTTCTCGTAGTAGAGCTTCTCCGCCTCGTTAGCGATCTTGATGCGCTCGTCTTCCTTCTCGGTGTTCTGCAGCTTCTCGATGAGCTTATCAACTTCGGGGTCACCGACTCCGAACACCTCGGTGGTGAAGAAGTAGGGTGCCGAGGAAGCCAGGTCGGGCAGAACGCCCCAACCGGTGAAGATTGCTTCGTAGCTCTTCTGGCCGAGCACGGAGTTGGAGTTCGACTGCGGCTGGTTGTCAGCGCTCAGGCGGATACCTGCGGACTTCAGCTGCTGCTCCAGAATCTGGTAGACCGCCTGGTAGACCGCCTCGGAACCGAAAGAGGTCAGAGCGAAGCCAGCAACCTTGCCGTTCTTAGCGTAGTAGTCGCCGGACTTGGAGTAGCCTGCGGCCTCCAGAATCTTGCCAGCTGCCTGTGCACCGGTGTCACCAGCGTAGTTGTTCTGGTAGCCCTTCTGGAACGGCATTGCGATGATGGAGCCGGGCAGCGGCTCGGTCCAGCCGAGCTGCGAGAAGTATGCCTTAGCAATCTGCTCGCGGTCCACAGAAGCGAGGATTGCGCGGCGCAGTGCCAGGTCCTCGATGCGCTTGGGGTTCAGCTGAATGATGTTGACGTTGGTGTTCTGGCTCTGGCGAATCTCGGTGCCTGCCTGGCCCTTCACAGCGTTGTAGCTGGTTGCGCCAACGAAGGTGAAGGCGTCCAGTTCGCCGTTCTTGAAGCTTGCACGGATTGCTTCGGAGTCCATCTGACGCCAGATGATGCGGTCCAGCACCGGCTTCTCGCCCCACCACTTGTCGTTCTTGACCAGGGTGAGCACCTTCTGGGAGGAGTTCCACTCGCCAACCTTGAAGGGACCTGCCCAGTACTGGTCGAGGGGCTTGTCAACGAAGCCTTCGTTGAAGAGGTTGACGTCTTCCAGGGCGGGGTGGATTGCGAAGGCGCACAGACCCTCGGAGGGGTAGTACGGAGCCTTCATGGTGACCTTGACGTGGAAGTTGTCGCCGTCCACAGCCTCGATGCTCTCAACCTGCTGCCACATGGTGTTGTCGGTGATGTGGTAGGGGTTGTCGGTGGTTGCGCGGTAGACCTTCCACACGGCGCGAACAGCGTTCACGTCCATGGGGGTGCCGTCGTTGAAGGCAGCCTTGGGGTTGATCTTGAAGGTCGCGGTCTGCACGCCGTCGACGGTCTCGGTCTTGTGCTCGGTGCAGAACTCGGGGTTGAGGGTACCTTCGCCTTCGGGGCTCATGGTGTAGAAGCCCATCACGGCGGGAATGTTGCAGGGTGCCAGAGCGTCCAGGTTGCTGGAGGTGTAGCCGCTCTGGGTCTGCAGGTTGAAGTTGGGGCCCAGGGCGGTAGCCGCGAGGGTCAGGGTGCCACCCTGCTTGAGGGAGGAACGGTCCTGCTTGTTGACCTGAAGGTTCTTCAGAATATCTTCAGCGTTGTTAGCGGCGCTACCGCCAACCTTTTCCTTCGAGCTGCCGCAGGCAGCCAGTAGACCAACGGTGCCGAGGGCAACGGTGCCGGTCAGGAGGGTACGGCGAGAGACAGACATGCTCTTCATGGAATTTCTCCTAGAGTATTCGCAGTGTTGTGGAGGCGGTACGCGAACGGTGCGTAACCCACACTCCAACCCGGCGGGAGGACAGTCTCTGCCGGGGTTGCGGGCAGAATGCCCACATTTGTTTTAAGTATATCCGTGCGACTCTCTTAGGAACGGGAAAGCGGCGTGCTACAGAAGGTTTTAATCCTTTTGTAACACGCCGCTGTAGCGCTTTTACCCCTTATGGAGTGTGTGAGCGGTGCTCAACGCTTAGTTTTGCTTCTCCCAACCGACGTTGATCCATACGTTCGGGTTGTAGTAGGGCAGGCCGAAGAGCATGGGGCCGTAGTTCGCCAGGCCCTTACGGCACGCCTTGAAGTTCGGGCCGTTGTGGGTGGGCACGTAGATGGCGACCTCGTCCAGGTGGCGCTTCTCCAGCTCGTTCATGATCTTGAGCTGTTCCTTCGGGTCCTCGGTGGACATCATGGTTGCTGCCAGCGAGTCCAGATCCTTACCGTGACCGTTGTTGGTCTCGGAGATGTAGAAGTAGTTCGCCGCATCCACCGGGGAGGTGGTGATGCCGTAGCCACCGGTCTTAATCGCGAAGTTCTTCGAGGAGATGATGCTCGACATTTCAGAGGCACCGTGGTTCTCGATGGTCAGTTCAACGCCGATTTCCTTCATCTGCTGGACGAGGAACTGCGCGGTGGAGCTGACAACCGGGTCGCTACCGAAGGTGATGACCGGGTAGGAGACCTTAGCGCCGTCCTTGGTGTAGTAGTCACCGGACTTGGTGTAGCCTGCGTCCTCAAGGATCTTGGTAGCGACGTCCTTGCCGAGCTTGGTCGGGTAGTTGTCCTGGTAGCCTTCCTGCATGGGCAGCATGCACATGGAGCCGGGCAGGGTTTCCTTCCAGCCGAGCTTCTCGTAGCGCAGCTTCTGCAGCTGCTCACGGTTGAGGGCTGCAACGAATGCGCGGCGGACGGGCAGGGGCACCTTTTCGGGGTTGATTTCGTAGTTGCCCACGCTGAGAGCGCTACCCTTGCGAATGTCGGTGTTTGCCACGCCGGAGAGCTCGTTGTAGGAGCTGAGGGTGCTGGCGTCCACGTAGTCGATTTCGCCGTTCTTGTAAGCTGCCTGCTCTGCCTGGGAGCTCATTTCACGCCAGGTGATGCGCTCAAGAGCGGGCTTCTGGCCCCACCACTTCTCGTTGCGGACGACGGTGAGCACCTTGGAGGAGGAGTTCCACTCGCCGACCTTGAAGGGACCTGCCCAGTACTGGTCGAGGGGCTTGTCGTTCAGGCCGTCGTTGAAGAACTTGGGGTCGGCGAATGCCGGGTGCAGGAACGAGGTGAAGCTGCCTTCGATGGGGTACCAGGGCTTGGACATGGTGACCTTCACGTGGCGGGTATCGCCGTCCACAGCCTCGACGCTTGCGACCTGTTCCCAGATGGGCGAGGGGGTGATCTGGTAGTCCGAACCGGATGCCGCGGCGGTGTAGATGGTCTGGTAGCTCTTGACGGCGTTCACGTCGATGGGGGTACCGTCGTTGAAGGCTGCCTTGGGGTTGATCTTGAAGGTCACGGTCTGCACGCCGTCAACGGTTTGCGCCTTGTATTCGGTGACGTAGTCCTTGTTCATGTGCGACTCGCCGCGGAAGTCAGCGTAGAAGCCGCCGGTGAAGGCAGAGTTGATAGCCGCCTGAATATTCAGGTTACCGGCGGTGTAGCCGTTGGTGTTGAGGATGTTGAAGTTCGGGCCGATGCCATCAGCGCTCAGTCGCAGCTCGCCGCCGTCCTTGAGGGCGGAGCGATCCTTCTCGTTGTAGGAGACTGCCTTGGACAGGTCGTCACCGGCAGAGAGAGCGCTGGTTTCGTTCTTGGAGGAGTTGCCGCCGCAGGCTGCGAGCAGGCCGACGGTACCCAGGGCAACGGTGCCGGTGAGCAGGGTACGACGGTTGAGAGTGAAAGTGGTCATTAGTTTTCCTCGGTTAGGTGAGATGCTGAATTTTTGTACGCGGGGGAACACAACCCGCACATCTTTGTGACAGCACGCACATTTTGCATTGAGATTAGTATACACACATTTCCCACGCACTATGACCTAGTTCACCGTTTTAGGGAAAATATTTCAGCCAATCCCCGAAACCACCCCACCACAAACCCCCCATCAAAAACACAGAAAAGCCCCGCAGTACCCCGCCGCTGAGGCGGAATACCGCGGGACTTTGCCCTCCGGAGTCTTATGCCGGCGCCTCCGAAAATTCAGAAACTACCGAATAGGAATCCAGAAAATTAACATGTGGCTTTAGTTCTGCCAACCCACATTGACCCAGCGCTTGGGGTCGGTGTAGCTGGTTGCGAAGAGGGAAGGACCGTAGTTAGCCAGCTTCTCCTTCACAGCTGCGTAGCTGGGGCCGTTAGCGTAGGGGAAGTAAATAGCGACCTTCTCCATGTGCTGCTTCTCAGCCTCAGCAGCCATCTTCAACTGCTCCTCGTGGGATTCCTTCTCGTAAATGGACGCGATGAACTTATCCAGCTCGGGATCGCCCACACCTTCGTTGATTTCGCTGGTGTAGAAGTACTGAACACTGTCTGCGGGGTCAGCACCAATACCCCAGCCGGAGAAGGCGCAGTCGTACTGCTTAGAGCCCATCACGGAGTTGAACTGGGACTGCGGCTGGTTGTCCTGCTCGAGCTTAATACCTGCTGCCTTGAGCTGCTGCTCGAGGTTCTGGAACTGAGCCAGGGAGGTTGCATCCGAACCGAAGTAGGTGATGGAGAAGCCTGCAGTCTTACCGTCCTTGGCGTAGTAGTCGCCATTCTTGGAGTAGCCTGCTGCTTCCAGGATCTTTGCCGCAGCCTCGGCGCCGGGGTTGGTGGGCATAGCGTCCTGGTAGCCCTTCTGGAAGGGCATAGCAATCATGGAGCCGGTCAGAGGCTCTTCCCAGTTGATCTGGCCAAACTTGACCTTAGCCAGCTGGGAGCGGTCAACCGCGGCGAAGACTGCACGGCGCAGGGCGGTGTCGGTCACGCGGGTCGGGTTAAACTGCAGGTTGATCACGCCGACGCTCTGGCCGGAGCGAATCTGGACACCGGGCTGACCCTTGACAGCATTGTAGGTTGCCAGGCCAGCGAAGCCAATGCTGTCCAGCTCGCCATTCTTGAACGCTGCGCGCTCTGCTTCGTCGCCCATTTCACGCCAGATAATGCGGTCCAGCAGAGGCTTCTCGCCCCACCACTTGTCGTTGGGCACGAGGGTGAGGGTCTTAGCCGAAGAGTTCCACTCGCCAATCTTGAAGGGGCCGGACCAGTACTGATCCATGGGCTTGTTCACGAAGCCGTTGTTGAAGAGCTCCTTGTCGGTCAGTGCGGGGTGCAGACCGAGCAGGCCGAGGGTCTCGGCAGGGTACAGGGGCTTGGACATGACGATCTTGACGCGGGTCTTGTCGCCATCCACGGGGTCGATGGACGCTACCTGCTGCCAGAAGGGAGCGGCGATGACGTTGTAGCCGTCATCGGGGTTGCGATAGACGGTCCACGCGGCGCGGATTGCCTCAATGTCAACGGGGGTGCCGTCGTTGAAGACAGCCTTAGAGTTGAGCTTGAAGGTGATGGTCTGCACGCCGTCAACAGTCTCAGCCTTGTAGTCGCTGACGTAGTCGTCGTTGAGGCTGTAGTCGCCGGCAGGGCTTAGGGAGGTGAAGCCGATAGCGGAGGGGATGTTGCAGGCGCCACCGAATGCGGTGAGGTTCTCGGTGGTGTAGCCGCTCTGAGTCAGAATGTTGAAGTTCGGGCCGACTGCGGAGACGCTACCGCGGAACTCGCCACCCTGCTTGAGGGAGGAGCGGTCCTGCTTGTTGATTTCGAGGTTCTTGACGATTTCCTCGGTGCTTGATGCAGCCTTACCGCTGATCTTCTTGTCAGAGCCGCCGCCGCATGCAGCGAGCAGGCCAACGGTACCCAGGGCAACGGTGCCGGTCAGCAGGGTACGGCGATTAATACGTAGATGAGTCATGTATTCTCCTCATGCCGGAGGGCTCAGGTGCTATTCGATAAGCGCACCGTGTTGTGCGCCGATTTTGCGGGAGCGCCGAAGCTCCCGCCCATCACCTTTGTGAGAGCCCCCACATTGTTTGTGGTTGAAACACAGTATACCCCCAAAAGAAGCGACGCAGACCACAGTCCAATCCGTGGAAGAACTATACACCGTCTAAAAATCACGGGTTCAGCGCCTAAACCCGCATCATCACGCGGAAGCCGCGTGCGAAAACTAAAAAATGAAATATTATGTCGCATTGGCGCGCGAGCGCGTCACATCCGATGCTTTGAGAATCATTACACGTTAAAACCACATCGACGGGCAGCTAAAGCGCGCTGAACCCTCCACAAGAAAAAGCTCCCCACCCCTATACGACACTGCGAAAACGTATAGGGGCGGGGAGCTTAAAACTGCGGCTTATGCCATCCAGCCAACCGAAGACCAGTCGAGGCTCTTGAAGAGGAACGCACCGTAGTTAGCGAGCTTCGGGCGGCATGCCTTGAAGTCCGGACCATTGAGGAACGGGATGAAGAGGCAAACCTCGCTCATGTGCTTCTTCTCAATTTCGTTGCACTTCTCGGCGCGCTTAGCGTCATCGAGGATGGTGACCATCTCGTCGACCATAGCGTCGATTTCGGGGGTGCCGACGCCGTTCCAGTTCTTGGAGTGGTAGAAGTACTCGGCTGCACTGGTCGGCTCGGAGGTCACGCCGAAGCCCGAAATGCTTACGTCGTACTCGCGGTTACCAACAACCTTCGAGAATTCAGACTGTGCACGCGAATCGAGCTCGAAGTTAATGCCGATTTCCTTCATGCTCTGGATGAAGGTCTGTGCCTGGCCCTTGGTGGTGGCGTCATCACCGAAGGTGGTCAGCTTCAAGGTGATGGTCTTGCCGTCCTTCGCGTAGAAGTCGCCGGACTTGGTGTAGCCTGCCTTCTCCAGGACCTTGCGTGCTTCCTCCGGGTTACGTGCCGGGTAGTTGTCGCGGTAGTACTGGGAGGAACCCAACAGAAGCATCGAGCCGGGAACTTCTTCTTCGTAGGGCAGACCCTGGAAGCGAATCTTTGCCAGAGCACCACGGTCGATACCCAGGAAGATTGCCTTACGGACAGCAACATCAGTGATGTGCTCTGCGTTCAGGTTCATGCCGCCGGCGAAGAGGCGGCGACCGCGGCGGATTTCAGAGTTTGCAACGTCCTTCATCTCGTTGTAGGCGCTGAGGGTACGTGATTCCACGACGTCCAGCTCGCCGTTCTTGTAGGCGGCGCGAGCTGCAGCGTCTGCCATTTCACGCACGACGATGCGGTCCAGCTTGGGCTTCTCACCCCACCACTTGTCGTTGGGCACAGCAGTGAAGGTCTTCTCGGAGGAGTTCCAGCCGTTGGGTGCCAGGGTGAAGGGGCCGCAACCGAGCTCGGGGTGGGGGTTGTCCACGAAGCCTTCATTGAAGAGGTTTACGTCGAGCATCGCCGGGTGCAGGATTCCGCCGAAGAGCAGACCCTTGACGGGGTTGTGCGCAGTCTTGAAAACAACGCGTGCGTGGTAGCGGTCGCCATCGATAGCTTCAACGCTTTCGATGTACTCGTAGATACCTGCTGCGGCAATCTTGTATTCACCGTCGGGGTCACGCTGGATCTGCCAGGTTGCCTTGAGTGCATCGATGTCGATGGGGGTGCCGTCGTTGAAGACTGCCTTGGGGTTCAGACGAACCTCTGCGGTGATCTTGCCGTCTACTTCCTTAGCTTCGAAGCCGAGGCAGTAGTTGGGGTCGAGCTCATCTTCGCCCTTGAAGGTGCTGCGCCAGATGCCGGCACCGGCGATAACGCCCATGGTTTCGGAGACGGAGGTGCTCGAGCCGTTCTGGGAGAAGCGGTTGAAGTCCGGACCAAGGGAGTAAGTGCTCAGGTTCAGGGTACCGCCCTGCTTGAGCTTCGAGGCATCCTGCTCGTTGATTTCATAGAACGGGGTTTCGCTTGCCTTGTGCTCGGTCTTGGAGGACGAGGAGCCACAAGCGCTCAGTACGCCGGCAGCAGCGACGGCGGTTGCGCCGCCGAACAGTACGCGGCGGCTCATGATCGGGTTGAATCCGGAGAGGGAGGGGATGGGGTGGGGGCTCATGATGGGCTCCTTGTGGGTGTGGACTGCGCTGATGCAGTGTTTGCAGTGTAGAGTGGGTGGCTTGCGTGCTCTGGAGGCGGGGTTTCCGTCTGCAGGAGCGCCTGCTATCTGCGGTGATGGGCGGGCAGGTCAAGCCATGCAAAATAATGTGACCTAAAGCTATGTTCTAAGCCACATTTAATATTTTTAGTAGTGTACACCACATAAATCACTACAGGTGCGCAACACGATAAATATTTCTCAATTATTACGCCCGACCCTAATGCAGCGGGCCTAAATCCATATCGACACAACCCCACTATCCTTCGCGCAACACCCCTCCCCCACCTCCAGAAATAGCCAACGGGCACAGCAAAGCGGGCCGAACGCGCATATACGCATTCGACCCGCTCGCAAGACAGGCACCTTTTAGGAGTTCATCCAGCCCACAGCAGCCCAGTCCATCGACTTGTACAGGCGCGGACCGTAGTTAGCCAGAGTCTTCTTGACCATCACAAAGTCAGGACCGTTCGTAATGGTGCCCAGGAAGGCGAACTCCGCCATGTGCTTCTTCTCAATCTCGTTGCAGGCGAGGTTACGTTCCTTGTCATCCTCAATGAGGGTCATGGCGTCGATGAGGGCATCGATTTCCTTGCTGCCGATACCTTCGTTGTTCTCGGAGTAGTAGAACTGCTTGGTACTCTCGGTCGCGTCAGCAGAGACCGAGTAGCCGCTGAAGGAAATATCGTAGTCCCAGTTGCCCAGAATGGTGGCGAACTCGCTATCGGCGTGCTGATCAATCCGGATCTCGATACCGACATCCTTCATCTGCTGAGTGAAGGTCTGAGCCTTACCCTTGTTGGTCGGATCGTCACCGAAGACCACCACTGCGCAGCCAGCCTTCGTGCCGTCCTTCTCGTAGTAGTCGCCGTTCTTGGTGTAGCCGGCGGCCTCCAGAATCTTCTGCGCCTCCGAAACACTATTATTCGGGGTCGGGTAAGAATCCTGGTAGTAGGGCGAGAAGGGCATATGAATCATCGAACCGGGGATAGCTTCCTCGTAGGGCAGACCCTGGAACTGAATCTTTGCGAGTGCTTCACGGTTGGTGCCGACGAAGATTGCCTTACGCAGGGCAGCATCCTTGACGCGGCGGGGATTGATATCCAGGCCACCGGCGTAGAGGCGGGTGCCCTTACGCAGTTCGGTACCCGCAATGTTCTTCACCTCGGCATAGGTGGAGGAGGTGCTCGCACCGATAGCGTCAATTTCATCGTTCTTGAACGCGGCACGTGCAGCGCTGGACTCCATCTGGGTAAAGACAATCTTGTCCAGCAGGGGCTTGGTGCCCCACCACTTGTCATTGGGCACAACACTGAAGGTCTTTGCGGTGGAGTCCCAGCCCTTATCCGCCAGGGTGAAGGGGCCAGCCCAGTACTCGGGGTGGGGCGCATCCACGAAGCCGTTGTTGAAGAGCTCGACGTTTTCCAGTGCGGGGTGCAGAATCTCAGAGAAGAGGCTCTGCAGCGGGTAGAAGGGCTTGGAGAAGGTGACGGCGCTGTAGTCGTCTTCGCCCTTTTCTACGGATTCAACGAATTCGTAGATGCCGCTGGTGACAATGTTGTAGCCGTTATCCAGGCTCTTGAAGATGTTCCAGGTGGACTGGAGCGCCTTGTAGGTGATGGGGGTGCCATCATTGAAGACAGCCTTGGGGTTGAGCTTGACGGCAACCTGAATCTTGTCGCCCTTCTTGCTGTGCTCGAAGGAGACAGCGAAGTCAGTGTTCAGCTTGTAGGTGCCATCAAAGTCGAGGTTCCACATGCCAGCCTGACTGATGGTGCTCATAACGTTGACGTTATCGCTGGTGTTACCGCTCTGGGTGTAGAAGTTGAAGTTCGGACCGATGGATCCGGCGGGCAGGCGCAGGATGCCACCCTTCTTCAGGCTGTTCACGTCCTGGGCGTTGATGTCGTAGAGGTCTTCGATCTTGGCACCGGCGCCGGCAGCCTTGGTCTTTTCAGAGCTTGCGCTGCCGTTGCCGCAGGCGCTGAGCAGACCTACAGCTCCCAGAGCCGCGGTGCCGCCAATGAGGACGCGGCGGCTGAAGCTGTTCTTGGTCGCTTCGTGGCTACTCGCGGTGTATGCGGTGTTGGCGGTCATGGGAGTGGTTTCCTTCTATCTTGTGCGGGCGGGTGTACCCCGTATTCCCGAAGTAATGATTATTTATGCAGAGCACTGCATAACTTTGTATGACTTCACTGTAGCGCACCTCGAGAGCGAAAACCAAGCATTTTCACAATATTTCTTAATATTTATCGTGTTTTTTGAATATTCATACTATGAATACCCTGTTTTTGCGCGAATTCTTCAGATTTTTCCGGATAGCTATACCCCCGCTCCCCTGCATCGGTACATAAAAGCACCCAAAGCACCCCCTCCAGAAATGCAAAAAGTGTCCACCCGGATAATCCGGGTGGACACTTTCAATAGCTCTAGGCTATTCACCTAGGAGGTGAAGGGATGAGGACTTACTTAGCCCAACCAACCTTCTCCCAGTGAATGCCGGTGCCCTGGAAGAGGGACACGCCGTAGTTGCGCAGACCCTTCTTCACGAACTTGTACTCGGGGCCGTTCATGAGCGGAATCAGCACTGCGAACTCAGCCAGGTGCTTCTTCTCGATCTCATTGCAAGCCTGGTTGCGTTCCTTGTCGTCAGCAATGAGCTTCATCTTTGCGATCATCTCATTGATCTCATCGGAACCAGCTTCCTCAGGCTTACGGCGCATGTAGAACTGCTCGGTAGCCTCGGTAGCATCCGGGGAGCTCGGAGCGAAACCGGAGGAGGTTGCGTCGTAGTCCTTGGAGGCCATGGTCTTGTTAAACTCGCTAACAGCACGGGAGTCGAGCTCAGCATTAATACCTACGGACTTCAGCTGCTGAACCAGGGTCTGACCGACAGCCTTGGAGGTGGGATCCTCACCGAAGATGGAGAACTTGAAGGCAGCCTGCTTGCCGTCCTTCTCGTAGAACTCACCGTTCTTGGTGTAGCCTGCATCTTCCAGAATCTTGGATGCAGCAGCAGCATCGTTGTTCGGGGTCGGGTAGGTGTCCTGGTAGTACTCGTTGAAGGGCATGTGAATCATCGAGTTGGGAAGCTTCTCTTCGTAATCCAGGCCCTGGAAACGAACCTTGGCGAGAGCCTCACGGTTCAGACCAGTAACCACAGCGCGGCGCAGAGCAACATCCTGCATGCGGGCGGGGTTCATGGTCACGCCACCGGAGAACAGGCGAGAGCCTCGGCGGATCTCGATGTTAGCAACGTCCTTGAGCTCCTTGTATGCGGAAGCGGTGGTAGCACCAATCGCATCAAGCTCATCGTTCTTGAATGCCGCGCGCTCAGCAGCGGGATCCATCTGACGGAAGACAATGCGCTCCAGAACGGGCTTCTCGCCCCACCACTTGTCGTTGCGGGTCAGGGTCAGGGTCTTCTCGGTCGAGTTCCAACCACCTTCAGCAATGGTGAAGGGGCCAACCCAGTACTCGGGGTGCGGCTTGTCAACGAAACCAGTGTTGAAGAGTTCCTTGTCCAGCAGAGCCGGGTGCACAATGCCAGCGAAGAGGGTATTCAGCGGGTAGTAAGGTGCGGAGAAAGTTACCTTCACCTTGAAGTCATCACCGTCGCGATCCACGGAAGCAATGCTGCTGTAGATGCCGCTGCTTCCGACCTTGTAGTCACCATCGGTGCTCTTGAGGATGTTCCAGGTAGCCTGCAGAGCCTTGTAGTCGATGGGGGTACCATCGTTGAACTTAGCCTGGGGGTTCAGCTCAATGGAGACGACGGGCAGACCGTTTTCTTCGGCGACATCGAAGCTCTTCGCAAACTCGGGAGCCAGAGTGCGCTTACCCAGGGGGTCACCCTGCCACAGGCCTGCGTAAGCCACGGGGCTCATAGCGGTCTGAGTGTACAGGGAGTTGCCGTCCGCGCTGAAAAGGTTGAAGTCCGGACCAATACCCGGAACAGCCAGGCGCAGAGTGCCGCCATCCTTCAGCTCAGAAACAGCGGCCTCAGCAAGGTCATAAAGCTCCTTGGCATCGGTGCCCACGGTTGCACCCTTGGTGGTTGCCTTGGAGTCCTTGGACGAGCCGCACGCAGCCAGTACGCCCACGGTACCCAGTGCTGCAGCGCCACCGAGAACGGTACGACGGTTCAGGATGAAATTCTTCTCCATGAGAGTGTCCTCTTATACGTTTGACCCTCAATAATCCTGCAGGAAAGCGTCAAGGATTCCCTGCTCATGCGCCGCAATAGGGTGCGGTGAGCGATGAATTAGTGCCGGTCTATGAATGTGTTCCTTGAGGTACGCCCCTAGCGGCGCACCCACAGGCTTAATTATGGCTTACTGCCAGCAGGAAAGCTCTTCCATAAATATTCATATCTTGAATGGTGAGAAAGGTTATACCTAGTCAGGGCGGTTTTACCCGTTTTCCGGACCGTTTCAGTGCCTAGCGCCACATTCTGCGGTTCCCCCCGTCTCACTAGGTGACAATCTCGAACAACGTACAGCCCACCAATACCGGGCATAAAAAACCCGAGGGGCGAATATTCAACGAATATTCGCCCCTCGGCACACATGCGACTTATTCAGCCGACTCTAGAGCTACACCGTAGCGGCCTCAGCCTCAGGGTAGTAGCAAGCATAACCGTGATCCTGGCCCTCAACGGGGGTCAGTTCCGGCATCTCCTCCAGGCAACGACGCTTCTTGTCCTCAGGCAGCAGCTTGAAGACCGGGCAACGGCTCGAGAAGCCACAGCCCTTAGGCGCGTTCACCGGAGTGGGCAGGTCGCCCTCAAGCATAATGCGGTGGCGCTTTGCCTCAACCTCGGGATCCGGAACCGGAATCGCCGAGAGCAGTGCACGGGTGTACGGGTGGATCGGGTTGTCGAACACCTGGTCGACGTCACCAATCTCAACAATACGACCCAGGTACATCACTGCAACGCGGTCGGATGCGTGGCGAATCACCGCAAGGTCGTGAGCAACCATCAGGTAGCTCAGGCCCAGGTTTGCACGCAGCTCCTCCAACAGGTTAATCACACCAGCCTGGACGGACACGTCCAGCGCGGACACCGGCTCATCCAGAACCACGAGCTTGGGGTTCACAGCAAGCGCACGAGCAATACCGATACGCTGACGCTGACCACCAGAGAACTGGTTCGGGAAGCGGTTCACGTGATCAGGCTGCAGACCCACAATGTGCATCAGCTCGATGACGCGCTTCTTGATGTCTGCCTTGTTCATGCCCTGGTTTTCCAGGGGCTCAGCAAGCACCTCGTAAACGGTGAAGCGCGGATCCAAAGCACCGGTGGGGTCCTGGAACACCATCTGCTGGTTCTTACGCAGCTCAAGAATCTCACCTGCGGACTTGCCGTCCTTGGTGGAGGTTCCGTTAATCAGAATCTCACCGTCGGTGTTCTTGTTGAACTCCATGATTTCCAGCAGGGTGGTGGTCTTACCACAACCGGACTCACCCACGATGGAGAAGCACTCGCCCTCGCGAATGTCGAAGGACAGGCCGTTCACAGCCTTCACAGTGCCCACGCGGCGCTTAATCAGCGCACCCTTCATGAGCGGGAAGTGCTTCTTGACGTTGCGGACCTCCAGGACGGGGGCACGCTCCTCACGCGGAATACCGTCGTACTTCGATACCGGGGGCTCCGGAACCGGGTACAGCTCGTCTGCGGTCTTACCGACCAGCTCCTGAGAGATGGTGCAGGAGGAGTAGTGGCCCTCGCCAACGCCTTCCAGCAGCTGCAGATCGGGCTCGCCGTTGGAGTCCTGGCAGCACTGGCCACCGCTTTTAGCGATGGGGCAACGCGGGCGGAAGGAGCACGCGGTCACCGGGTTAATCAGGTTCGGAGGGGTACCCTCGATGGGTACCAGGGAGACCTTCTCGGAACGGTCCACACGCGGGACCGCACCCAGCAGACCGATGGTGTACGGGTGGGAGGGATGCTTGTACAGGTCTTCTGCCTTAGCAATCTCCACCGGCTTACCGGCGTACATCACCAGAATGTCGTCAGCCATACCAGCCACAACACCGAGGTCGTGGGTAATCATGATGGTCGCTGCGCCGGTCTCTTCCTGAGCCTTCTGCATAACCTCCAGCACCTGCGCCTGAATGGTCACATCCAGTGCGGTGGTGGGCTCATCGGCGATGAGCACGCGGGGGTCATTCGCAATCGCCATAGCGATCATGATGCGCTGACGCATACCACCGGAGAACTCGTGCGGGAAGGAACGCAGGCGGTCAGCCGGCGAAGGAATACCCACCATACGCATCAGTTCGATGGAACGGTCCTTGATAGCCTGCTTGCTCATGCCCTTGTTGTGGACCTTGAGCACCTCAGCAATCTGATCACCAATGGTGTACACGGGGGTCAGCGAGGACAGCGGATCCTGGAAGATCATAGAGATCTCCTTGCCGCGGTATGCGCACATTTCCTTATCGCTCAAGCCCAGCAGCTCGGTGCCGTTGTACTTGACCGAACCGGTGATGTCAGCGGTAGTCGGGTGCAGGCCCATGATTGCCATGGAGGCAACGGACTTACCGGAACCGGACTCACCCACAATACCCAGGGTCTTACCGGGGTACAGGTCAAAGTTCACACCGCGAACAGCGTGCACGATGCCATTCTCAGTGTTGAAGCGGACGTTGAGGTCCTTAACGCTCAGAACGGGAGAGGTACTCATTAGTTCTTCGCCTCCTTTGCAGCGGCAGCGGGTGCCTCTGCCTTCTCGTTCTTCTTGGACTTCTTGATCTTACCGACCGACATCGAAGTCGGGTCGAATGCGTCACGCAGACCGTCGTTCATGAGGGCCAGCGGACCAACCAGCAGGAAGAAGAACAGAACCGGGAACCAGAACATGTGCGGCAGGGTGTTAATCTGCTGCGAAGCATCCGAAATCAGCGAGCCCAGCGAGTAGTTGGGGTACTTAATACCGATGCCGATGAAGGAGTAAGCGACCTCAGAGAGCACAGCGCCCATGATGCCGCTGGTGAAGTTCAGAACCAGCAGGGAGCCAATGTTCGGAACCAGGTGGCGCATCACAATCTTGAAGGGGTGCACACCCATGTAGCGTGCAGCCTTCACGAAGTCGCGGTTGATGAGGGACTGCGCCATTGCACGAATAACACGGGCGCTACCCATCCAGCCGAAGGCAATCAGCACTGCAGAGAGCAGAACCCAGGTGGGGACGCTCTTCTGAATCTGCTTACCAACCTGACCGTTGATCAGAATTGCCAGAATCAGCAGCGAGGGAACCATGATCAGGGTCTCGAGGATGAACAGCATAATCTTGTCAATCCAGCCACCGAAGTACGCCATCACACAACCGTAAACTGCGGAGATGAACACAGTGGCCAAACCGACGACCACACCAATCTGGAGAGAGGTCCAGACGGCCTCAGACATCATGGCGAACACGTCATTACCCGCGATGGTGGTACCGAACCAGTGCTCGGCCGAGGGGCCTTCACCCAGCGCCATGTAGTCAATGTCGTTGGGCTTGTACTTGGTCAGGTACTTACCGAACAGACCGAACAGACCCATGCCGATGAACACGCACAGACCGAAGACTGCAGCCTTGTTACGCAGGAAGCGGCGCAGAATAATAACGCTCTTGTTGATGACCTTGAAGTCACCGTTCTCCTGTACCACCGGTACGGAGGAAGTTGCAGTTACCTGACTCATGAGATCCTCACTCGGGGGTCGACGATGGTGGTAGCGATATCAGCGATGATCGCACCGACAGCGAACAGTGCAGAACCGTACGCGAGGGTCACGGTCGCAGCGTTCACGTCCTGCGCGGAAATGGAGTCAATCGACCACTTACCGATACCGGGCCATGCAAAGACGGTCTCGGCGAAGAATGCACCCGCAAAAATCATCGGAATCTGGTACGCGATGGACTGTGCCACGGGGATGAAGGAGACGCGCAGTGCGTGGCGAGTAATCGCCTGGTTACGGGTCAAGCCCTTAGCACGAGCGGTACGCACGAAGTCAGCGTTCACGTTATCGAGCAGGTACTGACGCTGTGCAATCTGGTAACCAGCCCAACCGAAGATGGTCATACAGAAGGTCGGCACGACGTAGTGCGCCGCCATATCCATGGTGATTTCCCAGAATCCGGTCAGACCCGGAGTCGAAATACCGGTCACATAGAAAATCTTCTCTCCACCATTAGCAACGGCGATGTTGTTGATAGTGGTCGCGCCCTGCTGCACCACGAAGTAAGCAACGGGAGCGGGGATGATGTAGACCAGGTAGGAGTAACCGGTGATAACACGGTCAGAGAACTTGTACTGGCGAGCTGCCGAGTACACACCCAGGGCAATACCAATCACAATCGAGAGAATGGTAGCCACCAGCAGCAGGCGGGTAGAAACCCACACGCGCTGGCCAAATTCCTGGTTAATGTACGCGCCGTTGGGGCTACGGCCCCAATCGAACTTGGTGACCACATTGGTCAGCCACTGAACGTAGCGGTCCCAGGGGTTCATTTCGGGATCGAGACCCAGGGATGCGAAGTTACGGTTCACCTGCTCGGGGCTAGGCTTCGGAACCTTTTCCTGCTCCAAGAGGGCAGGCTTCAGGGCAGTAACCGCTGCAAAGTAACCCATCGTGGTCGTAATAAAGACCATGACGAGGTACGTCAGCGATCGCTGGAGGATGTACCTAAACATGGGACGGTTCCCCTCCTTGTGTAGATGTCGGTGTTAAGGCATGTGTGTCATGCTGTCCTAGCGCACTGCTTCGTGATGACTGTCACTAGGAGCATATGTACTTTATCTTATATAGCCTGTAACACTTCCACCAAACCCACATTGGGCACTTTCACTCCTTAGAACAGCCTGTATGCAAGCTAAAAGGGAGCTGGGTAAAAAAATGCCCCGGAATACCGGGGAAAAGGGGCGGATTAACAATTTTTACGAAAATTTTACATCGGAAACAATTCTCTCGACATAGGGACGTAATAACCTTTTCGATAAGCGCTTTAATGGGGCAAAACACCACGTAAACCCACTATTTAAGGGACTAAACCAACACTTCCAACCCCTAAACCAAGCACTAAGGCACACCTCTTAAGCGCGCTATTTAAGGCAACTCAGCCAAAAACGGCGCCCCGGCACGAGCACACGACTCGCACCGGGGCGCCGCTTATATAGGAAGGCAACGCCTCCGGCGCGCACCTTTTCGTTATCCCTCATTCTAAGAACGCGAGGAGCCGCCATCCTCCGAAGAACCCGCCTCAGGCGAAGCCTCCGAGCTCAACGACTCATCAATACGAGCACGAGCAGAGGCGTGCATGCTCTTCAGAGCCTCAGCATCCTTAGCCGCCATCTCCGGAGTAATCACCGGAATCGCACCGGTCGCCGCACGGGCAATATCAACAGCCGGCTCAGTCTCCAGGGTCGTCGCCAGCGCATCCTCACGAATGAAGAACAGAAGCAGCGTAGACACCAGGCCCAGCGGCACCAGGTACAGGAACAGCGGAATCAACGCATCGTTATAGGCATTCACAATGATGCCGTGCACCGGCTCCGGCAAAGACGCCACAAGCTCAGGAGTCAGAGACGAAGACGCATGGCTACCTGAAGACTGCAGCGCCTGCTGCGGCATACGCTCAGAAATCAGCGAGGTCAGACGCGAGGTAAACAGACCACCCACCAGCGAGGCACCCACAGTAGCACCCACCTGACGGAAGAAGTTATTCGACGCCGTCGCGGTACCAACCACGCTCACCGGGAACGCATTCTGAACAATCAGAGTCAAGAACTGCATGGACATACCCAGACCGGCACCCATCACCGCAAGGTACACACAGAACAGCCAGGTCGGAGTCTCAATAGTCACGGTCGACAGCAGGAACAGGCCCAGCGCCACAATCGCGGTACCGCTCGTCACGTAACGCTTGTAGCGACCGCTCTTCGACACCACGCGGCCCGTCACAATGGATACCACCAGCATGACACCCATCATCGGGATCATCAGCAGACCGGCAACCGTAGCGCTCACACCCAGCGCCATCTGCAGATAAGTCGGGATATACTCCACCGCACCAAACATTGCCACACCCAGCGCCAGCGAAGCGCCCAGAGTCAGCAAGAAGTTACGGTTCTTGAACAGGTACATGGGCATGACCGGCTCAGCCGCACGGTTCTCCACCGGGATGAACACCAGCGCAGCAACCACCGAGAAAATCAGCAGACCAATAATCTGCGGCGAAGCCCACTCGTACTGGTTACCGCCCCAAATCGTGGCAAGCACCAGCGCACTCGTACCCGCCATCAGAATCAGCGAGCCAAGGTAGTCGATGCTGTGCTTCTCACGCTCACGGAACGGGCGGTGCGGCAGCAAGAAAATCACCGCAAGAATCGACAGAATAGCCAGCGGCAGGTTCAGCCAGAACGCCCAACGCCAACCCGGCCCCTCAGTAATCCAGCCACCAATCAGCGGACCAGCCACCGACGAGAACGCAAAAACGCCACCGATAATACCCATGTAGCGGCCACGGTCGCGGGGAGGAATCACATCAGCAATCACAGCCTGAGAAAGAATCATCAGACCGCCGCCGCCCAGACCCTGCAGGGCACGAGCAAAAATCAGCCAGTTCATGTCCTGAGCGAGCGCACCAACAATCGAACCCGCCATGAAAGCGACAATCGCAAAAATCAGGAAGGGCTTGCGTCCGAACTGGTCAGAAAGCTTGCCGTAGACCGGCATCGTAATCGTCGAAAGCAGGATGAAAATAGTAATCACCCAGCTCATGTGCTCCACGCCGTGAAGCTCACCCACAATCGTGGGCAGCGACGGCGCCAGAATCGTTTGGTTCAGCGAGGACATGAGCATCACAATGACCAGGCCCAGGAACATGGCGCGGATGCGGTTTTTACTTTCCTGCTTAGCCTCGCCGGCTGGCGGCTGAGGTAGCTTCTTTTCCTCTGTACTCATCGATAATCCTTAGTTACGTTCTATATGTTTCTGTTATGTGTCCGCCAGGTTCTTGATTCGGTTGCCTCGATTCGGGGCCTCGGATTCGGTTTCCGGCGGGCTTTTGTAGTTTGTAGCAGTGAACCGCCGCTAGATTGCCGGTCGGTTCTGCTCAAAAAGCAGGAACTGGAAGGTCTTCACCGTCTGGCGGATATGGCGGGCAATATCCTCTTTATCTTCCAGGTCGCGGGCGAACTCCAGCTGACGAAGCACCGCGGAGGCAAGCTGGACCTTTGCGCGTGATCGCTCCCGGAAGTGATCGGTCAGCGGGTCAGCGGGGGTTCGGCGCGGGAAGGGGCCGCGGCGACCAGCAGCATCAAAAGCCACCCAGTCGATGGTGTTCAGGTACTCGGTGAGCACCTGTTCGCACTTCATGTAGTGCATCTTCATTCGTTTCGCGGACTCGGGGAACTCCTGATAGGGAGCTCGAGGGTCCTTGCCCTTGGCGTAGTGGAAGCTCTGGAAAATGACCTCCCAGAGAAGGTGGGTTACACGAATGATCGTGTTGTCATCCTCGTGGGCACGGTCTGTTTCGAGGATTTCCTCGCTGACCACCGGTTCGCGCAGACCCAGGACGGCATCCTCTTTAGAGGGGAAGTAGTTGAAGAAGGTACGCGGGGAGACGCCCGCCTCCTGGGCGATTTCTTCAACGGTGGTTCCGCGCATCCCGTGTTCGCGGACGCGTTTGAGGGCTGCTTCGTGGATTGCCGTCCAGGTTTGTTCGCGGCGGCGTTCGCGAAGGCTCTGTTCCTTTTTCTGCATAACTGCAATTATTTCATCACTGCACACAATGCTCAAGTGCATTTTTGGCGTTAAGGCCCACAGCATAGCCAGCTAAGCTCCAGCCCCACACAAAACATCGGCATAATAGAGGGATGAACTTGTTTGCCCCCGCCTATCTCGATTTCCTGCCAGACTGGCTACGCCTCGCACTCGGCATCGCCGATATCCTCATCCGACTCGCAGCCCTCTGTTGGCTCCCCTACAACCGCAAACCCGTGGTTGCCCTGGGCTGGCTCATGGCCATCTTCTTCATCCCCTTCGTAGGGTTCATCGCATTCCTCGTCTTCGGCTCCTCGCGCCTGCCCGCCTACCGCCGCGCACGCCAACACGCCATGAACGACTTGATCCGCGAAGTCAGCGAGAACAAGCCCTTCCTCACCCGCACCGACGACCTCTCCGACCCCGCAAAGGCAGCCAGCCAGCTCAACTACACCCTGGGCTCACTCCCCCTGGTCGGCGGCAACCAATTCACCCTCCACACCGACAACCACGAGGCAATGGTCGCCATGGCGGAAGAAGTCGACCGCGCCACCAAATACGTGCACTTCGAGTTCTACATCACCGCCTACGACGAGGCGAGCGCAGTCCTCTGGGACGCCCTCTTCGCAGCCCACGAACGCGGTGTACAGGTGCGCGTACTCCTCGACCACATCGGCTCCTGCAAATACCCGTCCTATAAGAAACTCGTGAAAATGCTCAACGACTCGGGTATGCAGTGGCGCCTCATGCTGCCGCTCAAACCGTGGAAACTCAAGTGGCAGCGACCCGACCTGCGTAACCACCGCAAGGTCCTCGTCGTGGACGGACGCGTCGCGTTCTCCGGTTCGCAGAACGCTATTCACCGCTCCTACGACATGCCCGAAAACATTAAGAAGGGCTTGGAGTGGAAGGACCTGACCTTCTCCTGCACCGGCCCCATCGTTGAAGAGCTCAACGCCGTTTTCGTCTCCGACTGGTACTCCGAAACGAACCAGCTGATCCTGGCAGAAATTAACACCAATATCCCCTACTACAAGGATGGGATGCGCGCCCAGGTTGTGCCCTCCGGCCCCGGTTTTGAAACCGAAAACAACCTGCGCCTCATTAACTACCTGATCTACAACGCCGAGCGGCGTATCACCATCTGCTCACCCTACTTCGTACCCGAAGAGACCCTACTGCAGGCACTCACGAACGCCGCATACTCCGGTATTGAAACCACCGTGATTGTGTGCGAGAAGGGCGACCAGTTCCTGCCGAACATGGCGCAGCGTTCCTACTACGAGCAGCTGCTGCAGGCGGGTGTGCGTATTCTGCAGTACCCCAGCCCGACCGTGCTGCACTCCAAGTTCATGATGGTCGACGACGAAATCGCGTTCATTGGCTCGTCCAATATGGACCCGCGTTCCTTCTCACTGAACATGGAAGTGTCAACGTTCGTCATTGACCGCGGCATGGTCGCGATGCTGGATGAAGTATGCGCCGAATACGAGCAGGTCTGCACCGAGCTGCTGTACACCCAGTGGGCGGAGCGCCCGCGCCGCATCAAGATGGTGGAGAACCTCTGCCGACTGTGGTCATCGCTCCTCTAAGCTATTTGTCACACACTCGGGGGTCTGAGTTTTCATCCCCGCACCCGCCAAAGGACTATCGAATGCCCCTTCTATTCCGTAAAGCACGCCGTAAATTCGCTGAACTCGATGCGCACGACGTTGCTCACCGTATCTCTGCGTACACCTACGGTAATTTCTTGGTGCTGGCGGCTCTGCTGAGCATTCACGACGCGAACGCTATCTTTGACGGCACCGCAATCCTCTACATTACGGGTACCGGTCTGACCACCTACATTGCCCACGTCATCGCAGAAATGCAGGAGTACCGGGTACTGCACGGCGGCACCCCGCCGCGAGATTTCGTCAAGCACGCGCTGGGCAACGCGAGCCCTATTCTGGGTACGACCGTGTACCCCGTGGCGCTCCTGATTCTGGCGACATTCCTACCGCCCGGCGGCACCTACGACATCATTTTTGACTGCACTATTATTCTCTGTCTTGTGACCGTGGTGTGGCGTATTTTTACCCTCAACTTCGCGATTGCTCGCTACCGCGGCGAGCCAATCTGCTGGCGTACTGTCCGAAGCGCCGTGTGGCTCACCCTCGCCGTTATTGTTCTTGCGATTGTGAAGATTATGTTCACCCACGTGGTAAATAACCTAAAAGCTCCCCCCCCCCTGAGTTCGATTGATTCGACGCTCAGGGGGAGCTTTCGTTTCCCCCGCATTCTTTTCCCACGCACCATTGCAGGATGCGCGGGGCTACAAGCTAGAGCAGCGCTACAGGTGAGCCTCGTAAAAGCGCATGCGGAGAAGGCAAAAGGGCAAAAAGAAACACGCGACACCTCCGACATTGCATACTTTCGTATGCGGCGAATGTATCGCGCGTTCATTTCTACCCTGGACTAGTTTAGCGCCATAAACGGTTTCCCGTGTGGATTGAAGAAGGTTTAATCTGCAACCACTCCGGCGCAAGCAGGCGAACAGCCTTCGCACAACCCGACAAAGCAGTAATAATCGACTCGCAACGCTGATTAAACTCGCTCTGATGACGCTTATCCACAATCTGCCCCGGAAAATGGCGATGCATCTTCGACACAGAGTCGCTACTCTCCTGCAAACCGTGGCCCGTATGGCCCGGAACATGCTTCACCAGCACACGCTTCTCGCGGATAGCCTCCGTCAAAGCACGCATCTGAGCCACCACGCGCTCATCCTGAATACCCTCAGAAACCCACGCCTCAAAAGCCCAACGGCTATACGCCAAACGCAACACAAACGTCAACGCACCCAAAGAATCCGTATGAATAATCAGGCGGCGCGAACCGCTATGGAACACCGTATAAGCCGCCAACATCGCAGACAGCTCACCGGTCATAATGTTCACGCCATCATAGTGGGCATGAAAATAGAAGCCGTCCTCACTCACGCCGGCGATACCCATACGGCCGCCACGCTGATACTTCTTATTGTGAGTCGAACGGAACGAACAATCCGTGAAAACGCTATAGTCCTGCAGCTGATCCAGCGGTCGAGGGGTCAGTGCCTCCTCCACCATCTCATCCACGGCGGTACGTGCCGCACACACCTCAGCCTGCATCCGCTCATACGCGGGCGTGCCAGCAAGCTTCACATGCACTTCACCCAAAGAATGGTTATCGTACGGGTCCAGCACCTTCTCAAAGGCGCGGTACTCCATAATCCCCTTCAACTGGTCGCAATCACGGAAAAGATGCTTCAGATTCTTACGGTCAGCAGCAATCGTCACCAGGTTCTGACGGTACTGCTCAGGAACCACATCCCACGCAGAAAGCACGGCACGACCCAGCAGACGCGGATGCACCTCATCACAACACTCCATGAGGGAATGAACGTGAGTGAAAAGCATCGGCTCCTCATTCACCACAGTGCGGGTGCCGTCCTGCTTAGAAATAAAAACCACCGTCGACAACGCCGAATAACAAAAACCTTGCGCCTTACGATGCTCCTGAGCCACCGCAATCACAGCAACGCCCTGATCCGTGTACCCGGCAGGGTACGAGGCGCTATAGTCGGGCGCCTCCCAGGTCAGGGTGCATCGTTTGATATGCGCCGGTGAAAATCCCATGAGTGTCACCCCCCATGTGTGCCATACCGCGTCTCCTTCCATTCATGCGGTGTATCGTCCTCATTCTTTTATAGGTCGAAAAGAAAGGGGCACGCAAATATAAAACACCTTTTTTACAGTTAGCGAATGGATCACCGCAATTCCTCTCTCACGCCGGCACAGCACAAAACCCAGTACAGAACACAGCGCACAACACAGCGCGAGAAACCCCCGCGCATACCTCACCGAGGCGCGGGGAAAGGTGTACGGTAAAAGAGTCATATACGACGCGGCAACCGCCGCACCACCCCACAAGGAGAGCCCCATGATTGGTGTCTACGCCGGAGTATCCGTCAAGCCCGAGCACGTCGAAGAATTCCTCAAGACCATCGAACCGCTCGTGACCGCAAGCCGCCAGGACGAAGGCAACGTCAGCTACGACTTCGGTGCCGTCTCCGACACCGACTTCGCATTCATCGAGCGTTGGGAATCCCAGGAACTGCTCGAAAAGCACATGGGCACCGAACACTTCCAGAAGGCTGTCGCCGCATGGGAGCCGCTGCTCTCCTCCGAGCTGGACGTTCGCATCGTCAACTTCCGCTAAACGACGTTAAAGACCGAGGTGCCCGGCACCCCCTAAGTGAGGGGTGCCGGGCACCTTCGCATGTCAGTTATGGAGGCGAGAGCAGCTACTCGCAGCGCGCCTTCATTCTCGGTTTAGCGGCGCTCTCGGCTTATCGGCGCTCTACGCCAACCTCCACCGAATCAAGGGTGAAACCATTCGTCGCGCTCACGCAATGCACCTTACCGGTATTCACCGACTTGCAGGTGTAACCGTACGCAGTCACCACCTGACCGGTAGATAGGGCAACAATACCCTCAGTATTCACCGGCTCCGGGGTGGCGGTCTGACCGACCAGGCTCACCTCGGGCGCCTGGCCCTGCACCATGTGCACGCGCTGCTGCGCCTTACCGGATGCGGCATCCCAGCCCTCCAGGGTCACGCCCACCAGCGCCTGGCAGTCCACACCTGACGGGGTCACCGAACACGCGACCTTAGAGTCCGGGCTGGTGAAACGCAGCGCCTCAACAGTCTTCGCAGAATCACCCTGACCGAAAGTGCCGCCACCGTACGCTTCAGCGAAAGTCAGCGTACCCGACAGCATGCGGGTCTGTGCCGGAATCAGCGCCAGGCGCGGCTTCTCAACGCTACCACCCTGCGTGAAGCAGGCACCCGTAATGTAGTCGCGGCCCTGCACCTTCGTAGCGCACTGGTACCACTCAACACTCGCCGCGCCGTCCTGGTTCTTGCGGCTGTTGAAGAGGCGCACCGCCTCCTGAGCCTTGGCACAATCCGAACCGTCATACACGTAAATACCGGCGGAACCACCCAGCAGGCTTGTCACACCGCAGCGGGTGCCCGCATCAATAGTGTTCGCAGAGCCACTCGCCGAGGCGTATGCCGCCTCGTACTCGGCGTCCGTGCTCGGCTCATCCGTGGGGGTCGCTACCGAGTCGTACGTTACCGGGGAATCCAGGCCGGCAGAGATCTGCACAGTATTCGGCTTCCAGGAGCCATCCGCCGCGGTGAACAGGGTCTTTGCATCAACGGGCGCAGAAGAAGTCGCCACCATCATCGGGGCGGTTTCAGAATCATCAGCCTGCGGCTGAGCAGAGCAAGAGCTCAAAGCGAGCGCACCGATACAGGCAAGAGCCGTCAGGGCACGACGAGTAAAAGCACGCTGTGCGCGTGCGGGCAGGGTAACCATGAATACGTCCTTGTGAGGGTTGCGAATTGCGTTGTGTTTGAGTGGTTGTGCTGAGTCGGTGAATCGGGTACCTAAATACCTTCTTACACCCTACTGCACCGCAACTGACAAGGCAATACGCCGCACCGGGTATCCCACGACGGTAGACAAATACGCGGACAAAGAGCAGCGCCCCGCCCGCAGAAAAACCGCGGAACGGGGCGCCAGCCCATCAGGGCAAGATATTAAATTCTCACACGATACGTGAGGGGCTTATGCGTCCTCGGGCAGGATGCGCACGCCGCCCTTATCAGCCGAAGCAGCCAGCATGCCGTACACCTTCAGGGCGTTCGATACCTGACGCTCACGCGGCTTGGTCGGACGCCACGGTGCAGCGCCCTTCGCCTCGCGGCGAGCAGCAAGCTCCTCATCCGAAACGTTCACACGCAGGATGCGGTTGTTCACGTCAATCTCAATCTCGTCACCGGTCTGCACCAGGCCGATCGTGCCGCCAGCAGCCGCCTCCGGGGAGACGTGACCGATAGAAATACCCGAGGTACCACCGGAGAAACGACCGTCAGTAATCAGCGCACACTTCTTGCCAAGGCCCAGACCCTTCAGGTAGGAGGTCGGGTACAGCATTTCCTGCATGCCGGGGCCACCCTTCGGACCCTCGTACTGGATGACAACAATGTCGCCTTCCTTCACGTTCTTCGACAGAATCTCGTGCACAGCCTCGTCCTGCGACTCGACCACGAAGGCGCGGCCCTTGAAGTGGAACAGCTCCTCATCAATACCAGCAGACTTGATGATCGCGCCGTTCTGGGCAATGTTGCCGTACAGGACCGCCAGACCGCCGTCCTTGGTGTACGCGTGCTCCACGGCGCGGATGCAACCGTTCTCGGCGTCGGTCTCGTGGGATTCGTACTTGTTCGCGGTGGAGAACGCCTGAGTGGTGCGCACGCCGCCGGGAGCAGCGAGGAACAGTTCCTTCGCCTTCTCGCTCGCCTTGCCGCTGCGGATATCCCACTCGTCCAGCCACTCGTCCAGCGAGTCAGCGTGAACAGAATGAACGTTCTTGTGCAGCAGGCCGGCACGGTTCAACTCACCCAGCAGGGCAGGAATACCGCCGGCACGGTGCACGTGCTCAATGTGGTACTTAGTGGAGTTCGGGGCAACCTTCGCCAGGCAGGGAACCTGACGCGAAATACGGTCAATATCCTTCAGGGTGAAGTCAGCACCCGCCTCATGAGCAATCGCCAGGGTGTGCAGCACAGTGTTGGTCGAACCGCCCATCGCCACATCCAGCGCCATAGCGTTCTCGAACGCCTCCTTGGTCGCAATGGAGCGCGGCAGAACCGACTCGTCATCCTGCTCGTAGTAGCGCTTGGACAGTTCAACGATGCGGCGGCCAGCATCCAGGAACAGCTCCTTACGAGCAACCTGAGTAGCCAGGGTGGTGCCGTTACCGGGCAGCGCCAGGCCAATCGCCTCATTCAGGCAGTTCATGGAGTTCGCGGTGAACATACCCGCGCACGAGCCACAGGTCGGGCACGCATTCTTCTCAATCTGGGCGAGCGCAGCGTCGCTGACGCTGTCATCAACAGCCATCACCATGGCGTCCACCAGGTCAAGGCGGTGCTCAACAATACCCTCAATGCCCTCGCCGGACTCCATGGGGCCGCCAGAGACAAAGATGGTGGGGATGTTCAGGCGCATAGCCGCCAGAAGCATACCGGGGGTGATCTTGTCACAGTTAGAGATGCAGACCAGCGCGTCGGCACGGTGCGCGTTGACCATGTACTCGACCGAGTCAGCAATCAGATCGCGGGAAGGCAGCGAGTAGAGCATACCGTCGTGACCCATCGCGATACCGTCATCAACAGCGATGGTGTTAAATTCCTTGGCGACGCCGCCAGCCTCACGAATCGCGCCGGCGACCAGCTCACCCATGTCCTTCAGGTGCACGTGGCCGGGCACGAACTGGGTGAAGGAGTTCGCGATAGCAATAATGGGCTTGCCGAAGTCGTCATCGCCCATGCCGGTGGCACGCCACAGGGCGCGGGCACCAGCCATGTTACGGCCGTGAGTTGAAGTACGTGAACGCAGTTCTGGCATTGTTTTACCTTCCGTAGTGATGCAAGTACTGATTTTACGCGCGGCGTCCAACGCTCTTCAGCTCAGGGTCACTTTGGTTTCATGCATCGAAACGCGCACGAGCCTGCAACCGCCTATCGGTGGGAGGGTTGAGGCCACGGGGGTTGTGCCGGATCTGCGGCAGAATTGCCCCCTTTGGGGTAGATGGGGACATCACCCCATTATGCCCCCTAATCTGGAATGAGCCCAGGTTGCGGGCGTCGATATTCAGTCGGCGAACGCACCGGGAGGCGGCGGGCTGCCGTGCCTGCCGCGTACGGGCCTCGCTGTGCATACGTAGCAACATCCGTAGAACCGGCGCGGTTCGTTTCTAACGCACTGATGTATACACGCTTTTATACACGCTGAACCCTGCATACGTTTCAGAAGGTTTCCATGACACAGGCACCCACCGCATCGCTCACCCTCACGCCGGCAACCAGCCCGGCAGGTAGCAAGGATTTCGCGTCCTCCGTGATCTACCAGGTGTACCCCAAGTCCTTCTACTCCTCGGCGGGTGGCGCCTACGGCGACCTACGTGGCGTCATCGAGAAGGTTCCCTACATTGCTTCCTTGGGCGTGGACATGGTGTGGTTCAACCCGTTCTTCGCCTCCCCGCAGAACGACAATGGCTACGACATCTCCGACTACCACTCCATCAACCCCGACCTGGGCACCATGGAGGACGTCGAAGAGATGATTGCTGCCCTCACCAAGCACGGTGTGGGCGTTATGTTTGACATGGTGCTCAACCATGTTTCGACCGAGCACGAGTGGTTCCAGCGTGCGTTCGCCGGTGAGCGCGAGTACTGGGATTACTTCTACATTCGCCCCGGCAAATACACCGAGGATGGTCAGCTGCGCGAACCGACCAACTGGGAGTCGAAGTTCGGCGGCTCCTGCTGGTCCCGCTTTGGCGAGTACACGGATGAACACGGCACTCCCCTGTTCTACATGCACCTGTACGACCGCACCCAGGCTGACGTGAATTGGTACAACCCTGTTGTGCGCGACGAACTGTTTAAGGTCGTGAACTTCTGGTACGAGAAAGGTGTGCGCGGTTTCCGCTTCGACGTCATTAACGTCATTGGTAAGGGTGAAGAGCTGCTCGACGCCCCCGAAGGCACCGTGGACAAGGCACAATACACCGACACCCCGATTGTGCACACCCGCATTCAGCAGCTGAACCGCGCCTCCTTCGGTCAGCATGACGACACCGTGACCGTGGGCGAAATGTCCTCGACCAGCATCGAGAACTGCGTGGGCTACTCCAACCCGGCGAACCACGAGCTGGATATGGTGTTCAGCTTCCACCACCTGAAGGTGGACTACGAGAACGGCGAGAAGTGGTCGAAGGTTCCGTTCCGTTTTGCCGAGTTGAAGCAGATTCTGAACGATTGGGCACTGGGTATGCAGGCCGGCGGCGGCTGGAACGCGCTGTTCTGGAATAACCACGACCAGCCGCGCGCGCTGAACCGTTTTGGTGACGTTGAGCGTTACCGTGCCGAGTCGGCAACCATGCTGGCGACCGTGATTCACCTGCTACGCGGCACCCCGTACGTGTACCAGGGTGAGGAAATCGGCATGATTGACCCGGTCTACTCCTCGATCGAGCAGTACGTGGATGTGGAGGCACACAACGCCTACGCGATGCTGCGTGAGCGCGGTCTGAGCGAGCAGCAGGCCCTGGAGATTGTGGCGTCGAAGGCTCGCGATAATTCGCGTGTGCCGATGCAGTGGACCGCGGATCCGGTGACTGCCGGTTTTGGTTCCACGTCGCCGTGGCTGGCTCCCGCCCCGGTGCGTGATGCGGCGACCGGTGCCGGTATTTCGGTGGAGGATGAGGAACGCAACGGCGTGATTCTGCCCTACTACCGCAACCTGATTGCCCTGCGTAAGCAGTACCCGGTCATCTCTGTGGGTTCGTACGCGCCCTACGCGTTGGATCACGAGCGGGTGTTTGTGTACCTGCGTGAACTGCCCACTGAGGCTAGTGCTGAGAACGGTAGCCCGGCGCAGCGCCTGCTGGTGCTGACGAACTTCTACGGTGAGCCGACCGAGGTTGAGGTTCCGGCTGAGTTTGTTCGTTCCGGTCGCGTGCTGGTGTGTAATTACAAGAATTCTGCGGTCGATTCCGCTGTGGCGGATTCTGCTGTATCTGATTCGGCTGAGACGGTGGCGCTGAGCCTGCGCCCCTACGAGGCTCTGGCGCTACTGATTGAGGGCTAAAAGCTACTTGCATACCCCTCCACTAACCTGTGGGAGACGTATGGGAGATAGGCGATATAAACCGACCTGGCAATATTCTATTTCTAGAATATTCCCAGGTCGGTTTTGTTTATAGACATTCCTATAGAGGAATTTATGTGGAATATCAGGCAGACTTTTAGAAGCCGTGCTCGTTCAGCCAGGCAGCCGCCGCCTGCGCGGGCTCCTGCTTAGAGGTACCCGAAACACGGTCATTCAAAGTACGCAAATCAGCGGTAGTGAGCTTCGCCGAAACGCGATTCAGAACCTCCGCCGCAGAGTCGGGAACTCGCGACGTATTGATAATGGGCAGCACCTGCTGAGCCAGAATCATGTTCTTCGGATCCTCCAGCACCACCAGCTGATTCTGCTCAATTGCGGGGGTGGTCGAGTAGAGGTCCACCACCTGCACGGTGTCATCCAGCAGGGCCTTGACGGTCAGCGCGCCGCCGCCATCCGAGAGGGGCACAAACTCGGCGGGGACGCATCCGTACTTCTCTTTCAGACCCGGGATGCCGTAGGCGCGCTCGGCAAACTCTGGGGCGGCGCCGAGCTTCAGATTCGTACAGCGGGAGGCGAGGTCTTCGATGCTTCGCAGACCGTATTTCTGGGCGGTCTGTGCGGTGACCACGAGCGAGTCCTTATCCTCCGCCTCGGAGGCGTTGAGGGCGCGGATTTCAGCCCCGGAGCCACCCGGGGTGAGGGTGCCGAGGGCGGCGGGTAGCGCCTGCAGAATCTCCTGCGCAGTGTTAGCTGTAGCCTTCGGGTCGAGGTAAAGCAGCAGGTTGCCGGAGTAGTCCGGGATAACGTCCACCGCACCGGAGGCGAGTGCCCCCAGGTACGCCTCGCGGGCGCCGATGCTCAGCTGGGTGCGGGCGTTGAATCCCGCTCGGGCGAGGGCTCCGGCGTAGATTTCAGCGAGAATCTGGGATTCGGCGAAGGCGGCTGAGCCGACGATGATTCCTTCGTGTTCGCCGCTGAAGACTTTGTCGCCGCTGAGCCCGCAGGCGCTGAGGATACCCGCCATGCCGAGTGCACCGGCGGCGGTTAGGGCAGTGCGACGTGAGAAGGTTTGAGGCGTCTGATTCATCGGGTTCATGCCTTCTTCCGGTTGATGGTGAGCCCCGCGGGGGTGAGCGCACGCTGCACAAGGCCCATGAGCGCGTCCACGGCGAAGGCGAGAAGCGCTACGAGCAGGGTTGCGACGAGCATGCGCGGGTAATCGCGCACGGCGAGCCCGTCGAAAAGGTACCTGCCGAGGGTTCCGCCGCTCAGGTAGGCGACGATGGTCGCGGTCGCGATGACCTGCACGAGTGCGGAGCGGAGCCCGCCGAGCATCATGTTGGCGGCGAGCGGGATTTCGAGGCGGGTCAGAATCTGCCATTCGGTCAGGCCTTGGGCGCGGGCTGCGTCCACGAGGTCTTCCGGCACGGCGGCGAGGCCTTCAAGAACTCCGGCGAGCAGGGGTGCCGCCGCAATAATAATGAGCACGATGAGGGCGGGCAGGGTTGAGACGCCCAGCCAGAGCGCCAGGATGGTGAGCAGACCGAGCGCGGGTAGCGCGCGGGTGGCGGCTACGGCGCTCATGAGCAGGTTGCTGCGGCGGCGGTTAGTGCCGTCGGAGGGTCGGTGGTGTCCAGCCCAGAGGCCGAGGGGCACGACGATGAGTGCCGCGCAGGCGGTGGCGAGGGCGGTGACGCTCAGGTGTTCGAGCAGGCGCACGAGGATTCCGCCGCTTCCCTGCCAGTTGGCGCCGTCCATGAGGTAGGCGAAGGTTCGTTCTATGACGTTCACGGGTTATGCCTTCCTTTCGGGGCTGCGGCGGTTCGCAACCGTAGCCGCCTGCCAGGGCGTAAGTGCCCTTGTCAGAAGGATAAGGAGCAGGTCGAGGACCAGCGCCAGCAGCAGGCTAAGGATTACGCCAGCCAGGATTTCCGAAGGGATATTGCGCGCGAGTCCGTCGGTGAAGAGCGTACCGAGCGAGGGTACACCGATGAGGGCACCCACGGAAACCATCGCAATATTTGCCACGGTTGCCACGCGGATTCCCGCCATAATGACGGGCGTAGCGAGGGGCAGGTAGAGCTCCATCAGCGCTTGTCGGGGCGTGTATCCGAGGGCGCGTGCAGATTCGTGCACGCTATCGGGTACGGAGTCGAAGGCATCCACGCCGGAGCGCACCATGAGCGAGAAGGAGTAGACGCTCAGGGCGACGAGCACGTTCAGCGGGGAAATAATGGAGGTTCCCAGAATGAGCGGCATCAGCACGAACAGCGCGATCGAGGGGATGGTGTACAGCAGCGAGGAGAGGTGCATGAGGGTTCGCGCACCGATGCGGCGTTCGGAACCGCGGTCACGGCGACGGCTCGCGTAGTAGGCGACCGGCAGCGCGACGAGAGCGCCAATCGCGACGGGCACAACGCCCTGGTAGAGGTGGCTGAGGGTCAGCTCTAGGATGCGCTGACTATTGGTGGCTACCCATTCCCAGTGCATGTCGCTTGCGGCGAGGGGTGATGCCACTAGGGGATGCGCGGCGAGAGGTGGTTCCGCGAGCACAATATTTTCCAGAAGACTCATTCGCTTTTCTCGCCTTCTGCCGCACTATTCTGCGCTTCTCGGGAGACGGCAAGTCGGCGTGCGCGCGCTTGGCGTACCGTCTGCTCATCCAGCAGACCGGCAACGGAGCGGCTCACGAAGGAGCGCACAAAATCATCGGCGGGGCTGTAGAGAATCTCTTCGGGAGTACCGAACTGTGCGAGGCGACCGCCCTCCGCGAAGACGGCGATTGTATCGCCGAGCAGAAGCGCCTCATCAATGTCGTGGGTGACGAACACGATCGTCTTGGCGAGTTGCCCCTGTAGGCGCAGCAGCTCTTTCTGTAGGTCGGTACGCACCACCGGATCCACCGCGGAGAACGGCTCGTCCATCAGCAGGACGGGCGCATCGGCGGCGAGAGCACGCGCCACACCAACGCGCTGGACCTGACCGCCCGAAAGCTGGGAGGGGTAGCGCTTGGCGTACGAAGAATCCAGACCGACCACGTCGAGCAGTTCGAGGGCGCGTGCCTGCGCCTCCTTGCGGGAGGCACCGAGCAGGCGCGGTACGGTGGCAATATTCTGCGCGACAGTGCGGTGCGGCATGAGCCCGCCCTGCTGCATCACGTAGCCAATGCCGCGGCGCAACTCGTAGGGGTTCTTCTCGTGCACGTTCACGCCGTCAATGGTGATGGTTCCGCTATTGGGCTCCACCATGCGGTTAATCATGCGTAGACTAGTGGTTTTACCGCAGCCGGAGGGGCCGACGAACACGGTAATCTGCCCGGCGGGAATATGCAGGTTCAGGTTCTGCAGCACCGTGGTGGGTTCACCGGTACGGCTCGGGTAGCTCTTGGTGATGTTCTCGAAGCGAATTCCGCCCGCCTGCACGCTACCAGTGGCAGGATTTTTTGCCCAGGGAATCTGAGGCGAGTCCTCTTGGTGCGGGTGAGTTGAATTTTGGGCGGCTGAATTTTGGGCGGTCATGGGTCGGTGGTGCTTTCTGCAGTGACTATAGGGCAGGTGCCTCTGTATACAATCTGTATACAAAAAGGCGGCACCTCGGGGTTTTATTCCCAAGATACCGCCTTTTCGACGGGCTTGCAGTATCTGCAACCGCAAAGTTTTTTTAAAAACAAAACCCGCCCCACTGTAGAAGCCTGGAGGCGGATTTCGTGGCTCCGACCGGCGTCGATCCGGTGACCTTACGATTTTCAGTCGTACGCTCTACCAACTGAGCTACAGAGCCTTGCGTATTTACTTTTAGATACGCAATGACCGCGTCTTCGGATGAATAATCATCTGAACTTACGCGGCCAGAGCGACCCCGACGGGACTTGAACCCGCGACCTCCGCCGTGACAGGGCGGCGCGCTAACCAACTGCGCTACGGGGCCTTGTTGGAATCAACAGAAGTAAATTCTATATCATCTAACTTGGCTTTGCAAATCGTAAGATTTGCAAGTACCCCCAACGGGATTTGAACCCGTGCTACCGCCGTGAAAGGGCGGCGTCCTAGGCCGCTAGACGATGGGGGCCTAGTCGATCGAACAGGTTCCGTTTTCTTCATCCCGTCGTTCGAACCTCCACTAGTCTATGACAGGTTTGCGGAGGCGCGCAAACCGTTTTGTTCGATTTTGCCCGATTTTGACCCCCATTTTCGACGATTTATAGCCTGGCACATATGTATTTAAGCTTGTCAATGAGGATTCAGAAAAACTTCAAAAAATTTTAAAATTTCTTCACAACACCCCATATCAGGGGCTTTTGGAGGGGTTTTAGCGACTTTTGGGCGCCTACAGAGGCCTCGAGGAAGCCCTATTTTTTGCTCTGATTTCTACAAATTTCCTTCAGAATCTTTCAAAATTTTGTGCCGGAGACGCTCCAAAGAGAGTCAAAACCTTTGAACAGCCCTTCACCCGAGTTCCAAAAATCTACCCCCCCTCGCCCACCTCACGGCAGCCTAAAAAGCCCCACAATATCTCTAAAAAAATTTCAGTACTTTCTGCGGCGCCTATATAAGGTGCACACGGAGGCGCTACCCAGAGTGCAAAACGCAAGAGAGTGCACGGCGAATTCTGCGGTGAATCCTGTAGTGGATCCTGCGATGGACTCCGTGGTGCATCTTCGGCGAATCTGGCGGCGCATCCCTTCAGCAAGACTCGCCTCAACCTTCAAGCAACCCACAAAAATCTGCCGCACAAAGCAACTACAGACCAGAATGCACGTAGATGCAAATATTCATTCTTGGGAATACAATAAACCGGCTTGTCAGACGCTTATTTTTCTCTCAGTGCAGATATCTACGCAATTATGACGACGTAGAAATATAAAGATTTGATAAACCTCTAGCGATTGACAAGGAGAGATGAAAGCCAGCTGAAAATACCCCCTGAAATAGCTTGAAGCCCCCTCTTTGAGCACCGTACTATAGAGGGCGTGA
Source organism: Rothia sp. HMSC069C10 (assembly GCF_001812205.1). NCBI lineage: Bacteria > Bacillati > Actinomycetota > Actinomycetes > Micrococcales > Micrococcaceae > Rothia > Rothia sp. HMSC069C10. The sequence continues at coordinate 41,300 of NZ_KV808282.1, read as the reverse complement.
GGTCACTTCCGGACCTTGCACGGGGCCACTTCCGGAGCCCCAGACGTAAAGTCACCGCACATTACAGCACCGATAAACCGCATAGAGATCCAAAGGGGGATCCAGTGTCCGCAACGATGAATCGCCGCACGGCATTCCGTGCACTCGGCGTAGGCACCGCAACCATCGCTCTCGGCTGTGCAGCTGCACCCGCAGCGCAGGCACAGCAGATGGCGCACCCGCAGAAGGCAATGACTGCCGACCAGCAGCTCAAGCTGATTCTGCGCCGCCTAGAGCAGGTACCTGCCCGTTTGAAGTATGCGAAGCCTGGATCCTCCAACCGCGTTAATAGCGGCATTGAGAGCGCACTGGGCAACCTGACCACCGTCCAGGGCACTGACGCAGGCCGTCAGATTGCAAGCGCTAAGGCCGCTGTTCGTAAGTCTGATGGACGCGCCCACGCAGCTCTCTCCCCCGTTGGTGTTATTGCCTGCGTTGTCAGTATTGCAAAGTTTGTCATTCAGCTGGGCATCGCCATTTACAAGCTTATTAAGGCACTCGTTAACGCCTTCAAGCAGTGGAAGACCTTCAAGAACATCGTGAAGGCCGTCATTTCTGGTGAAGCTCGCAAGAAGCTGGGTACTGAAACTGAAACCGTACTCAAGGCCATTTTGGGCATTGAAGACGTCCTCAAAAAGTGTGCATAGTCTACACACCGTACGGCTATGCGCTTGTTTAGAGAGCTAATCTTGGTGTTTCTTTAGCTTTCTAGACCCCGTTAAGGGATGCGCCGCACGTGGAGTCACTGCATGGGCTCGTTGCGCGTCCGGGTAGCCGGAGGGTATGTCCTCGAGTGTCTTCGGCACCTACCCAACCCACCCCGCATGACCTCATGGTGCGGGGTGGGTTTCTTTAACCGCTCTTTCGATAACTCTTCCAGGCGAGCACTTTCCGAGAGCCCCCTACTCCCCCGCTTCCTTATATATAGACAAAAATCGACCCCGCACCGGTTCACGGTACGGGGTCGATTTCTATGCTCTACGTACTCAACGTAAGGATTACTCGCCGCGGGAGATGTTGACCATCTCGTCGCGGTCCACAACCTTCACGCGGGCGCGAGGCTCACCGGCTGCATCCTTGGATGCGGCACCCAGTGCCTTCTCGTGGTCGTCCAGGCGGTGCCAGCCTTCCCAGGTGGTGTACTTGATGCCCTTGGAGTCCAGGTAGGCGCTGAATGCCTCTGCCTCCGGCTCGGGTGCGGTGTAGAGGTTCTCGCGGTCCTCGAGCAGGTGGGTGATGGTCTCGAGCGCGTCAGACTTGGTGGAGCCGATCAGGCCGACGGGGCCGCGCTTAATCCAACCGGATGCGTACAGGCCGGGAACGACCTCGCCGTTCTCGTCCACGACGCGACCCTCAACGTTGGTGATGACGCCGCGCTTGTCGTCGTAACCGATTTCGGGCAGTTCGGAACCAAAGTAGCCGATCGCGCGGTAGACAGCCTGTACGGGGTAGTCCACGTACTCGCCGGTGCCGATGATGCCGCCGTTGCCGTCGAGCTTGTTGCGTTCCATGCGCAGGCCCACGACCTTGCCGTCTTCGCCGAGGATCTCGTGCGGGGACTGCAGGAAGTGCAGGTGCAGGCGGCGGGATGCGGTCTGCTCGTTGGTCTTCTGGTCTTCCAGCCAGCCGCGCAGGGTCTTCATCATGACCTTGGTCTGTGCGTTCTTCTCCATTGCTTCTTCGGAAGCTTCATCGAACTGGAAGTCCTCTTCGTACAGGACGATGTCCACGTCGCGGGAGTGTGCGAGTTCGCGCAGCTCAAGCGGGGTGAACTTCATCTGTGCGGGGCCGCGGCGACCGAAGACGTGCACGTCGGTCACGGGGGAAGCCTTCAGACCCTGGTAGACGTTGTCGGGGATTTCGGTGACGAGCAGGTCGTCAGCGTGCTTGGAGAGGATGCGGGAGACGTCCAGGGCGACGTTGCCGTTACCGAGCACTGCAACCTGCTCAGCTTCGAGCGGCCAGGTGCGGGGGTAGTCGGGGTGGCCGTCGTACCAGGAGACGAAGTCTGCTGCGCCGTAGGAGCCGTCCAGGTCGATGCCCTTAATGTTCAGGGGTGCATCAAAAATCGCGCCGGTTGCGAAGATGATGGCGTCGTAGTGTTCGCGCAGGTCGGCGAGGGTCAGGTCCTTGCCGTATTCGACGTTGCCGAAGAAACGGATGTCGCCGCGGTCCAGGACCTTGTGCAGTGCGGTAATAATGCCCTTGATGCGGGGGTGATCCGGTGCCACACCGTAGCGGATCAGGCCGAAGGGGGCAGGGTAGCGGTCGAAGATGTCGATGGCGACCTCGACGGCGCCGGTGCGGACCTCTTCAGACTTGGTGAGGATGTCGGCGGTGTAAATACCGGCGGGACCTGCACCAATAACGGCGACGCGCAGGGGGCGTGCTGCTTCAGACACGAAAATCTTCCTTTCGAAGTTCACCGGCCGGCGCCCGGTGCGGCGCGAACAGGCGGTGAGCTTAGTGTTCACTTCCTGCCTATTTTACCGGGGATTGACGGGTGTTCGGTGGCTTATATGTCTTCGCCCACTAAATAGGACAATTTTCTGTCACCTAATCCGGGCGGGGTGGTACATCCAGCCCCGGGGGCTATGTATATAGGGCCTAAACATACAACCCGCACAGGGCTGCACAGACTAGGAGGCGGGTACCGCCTCAAAGGTCACGACCAGTTCTTCACGTTCACCGAAGCGGACCAGGTGGCGGCCCAGCACATCCGCCAGACCAGCGGCCAACTCGTCATTAGCGGCGCGCACCTCCATAATGAGGGCGCCCTCGGCTTCGCGCAGGTCACCGTAGCCGCGGAAAATACCGTCGCGGTTGAAGGTGAGGCGCAGACCGTCGGGCAGTTCTGCGGTGCCGAGCTTGCGACCCATGTGCGAGCCGAGCTGCTTAATGTATCGGGCGGGGCGGTCGGTTGCTACGACGGCGCGCTGGCGTACCGGCAGGGATTCTGCGGCGGGATAGTTCTCAGCGGTGTTTTCTTGGGAAGTTTCAGTCACGGTGGACTCCTTCTTATCTATGCCGAATTCTCATCTATGCCGAAAAAGGCTCACCACACAGAACCCTGCATCCGGCGACGCTTTGTTTCACCTCGAATATAGCAGAAACTTAGGGTCTACTAACCTAACAAACTATCATTGTTCGCGTAGAGGCGAGAGATAGTTACCGCTATTACGCCTCCAAAAAATCTCTGAACGAAAGCTGGGAGTTTCCTGGATTAACGCTTAGAGAAACTTTAACCGTAGAATATTTCGGTAACAACAGTGTCACCTCCCCAACACACCGGGAAGTGGCACTTTTTTATGCGGGATCGGAACCCCGAACCCCGCCCCGACTATGAGTATCTACGGATTTTCACGAATGTCTTCTGAGAACACCGCGGCTCCCCAGAGCCCCAAGGCAGAAGCCAAGGGCGCACTGGACCGTTACTTCAAGATCACTGAGCGAGGCTCCACCATCGCCGCCGAATTCCGCGGCGGCCTCGCCACCTTCTTCGCGATGAGCTACATCGTCGTGCTGAACCCCCTCATCATCGGCCTCGGCAAGGACGCATCCGGCAACGACCTCGGCGTACCGCAGGTCGCAGCAATGACCGCACTGGTCGCAGGCGTCATGACCATCCTCATGGGCGTCATCGCCAAGCAGCCCTTCGCCATGGCGGCGGGCCTCGGCGTGAACGCACTGCTGGCAACCACCATCGCCTCCACCCCCGGACTGACCTGGCCCGCCATCATGGGTCTGGTCGTATGGGCTGGTGTGCTGATGACCATCCTCGTGCTGACCGGCTTCCGCACCGCAGTGTTCAACGCGGTCCCCGAATCGCTCAAGGTCGCAATCGTCGTCGGTATCGGCTTCTTCATTGCCTTCATCGGCCTCGTCAACGCAGGTATCATCCGCCGTATGCCCGACGCAGCAGGCACCACCGTGCCCGTCTCCTTCGGCGTGAGCGGCCACCTGCTCGGCTGGCCCACCCTCGTCTTC
>NZ_KV808282.1:0-37174 GCF_001812205.1 Rothia sp. HMSC069C10 | reverse complement strand
CGTCTTCCTCTTCGGCCTGTTCCTCACCATTGCGCTGTTCATCCGCAACGTGAAGGGTGCAATCCTCTACGGCGTGCTCGCCTCCACCGCCCTCTCCATCATCCTGGAGAAGGTCGTGCCCTCCGGCAGCTCGCTTCAGTCCCCCACCGGCTGGTCTCTGAACGTCCCCGTCTGGGACTCCAACACCAGCAAGCTGCCCGACTTCTCCCTGTTCGGCTCCGCTGACCTGTTTGGCGCCTTCGGCACCCTCGGCGGCATGGCTGCAGTTCTGCTGATCTTCACCATCCTCATCTCCGCGTTCTTCGACGCAATGGGCACCTCCGTCGGTCTCGCAACCGAAGCAGGCACCATCAAGGACGGCCAGATTGAGAACGTCGACAAGGTCCTGCTCGTGGACGCCCTCGGCTCCGTAGCCGGCGGTGGCACCTCCTCCTCCGCAAGCCAGATCTTTGTGGAATCCGCAACCGGTATCGGCGCGGGCGCACGCACCGGCTTCGCGAACATCGTCACCGGCGCACTGTTCCTCGTCGCAATCTTCCTGTCCCCGCTGGTTACCGTCGTGCCCTTCGAAGCTGTTGCACCCGCAATGGTGTTCGTTGGCTTCCTGATGATCCGCCAGGCAGTGAACATTGACTGGAACGACTGGGGTCTGGGTATCCCCGCATTCATGACCATCATCTTCATGCCCCTCTCCTACTCCATCGCGGACGGTATCGGCGCAGGCTTCATCTCCTACGTCTTCATCCGCCTGGTGCAGGGTCGCGGCAAGGACGTGCACTGGCTCATGTACGTGGTTTCCGCAGTATTCCTCATCTTCTTCGCTAACGGCCTGATTACCGGCTGGATGCACTAAATACATCGGGTGCCTCACCCTCCCACGTGGAGGCGCGGGCACCATCAGGGCGGGGTATCGGCACCTTCGGGTTGCCGGTACCCCGCCCTGCGCTATTCTTCCCTCTACCCCAACTACCCAATTCTGGTTGCAGGGGCCGGGGAAACACCACATCACCGACTGAACCGCCGCACACAACGCGTTTCAACGGCACAAGCTAGGAGGCGGCGCCTACAATGGTTGAACCATTGTGGCGCCCGGTTATGAGCCTAGCCCGCGAGCTTTACCTGCGAAACCGGCGGCGCAACAGTACACACCGAACAACATCAACGGATCCTCACATGTCTGAACCCCAGAAGGCGGCAGCGCCCACCAGCGCACTCGACCGCTACTTCAAGATTTCCGAACGCGGCTCCTCCATCGCCGCAGAATTCCGCGGCGGCCTCGCCGCATTCTTCGCCATGAGCTACATCGTGGTGCTGAACCCCCTCGTCATCGGCCTCGGCAAGGACGCATCCGAACGCACCCTCGGTATCGCACCCGTCGCGGCTGTGACCGCGCTGGTTGCCGGCGTGATGACCATCCTCATGGGTGTTATCGCCAAGCAACCCTTCGCCATGGCGGCTGGCCTGGGCGTGAATGCGCTGCTCGCATCCACCATTGCCACCACCCCGAACCTGACCTGGGTAGACATCATGGGCCTGGTCGTTCTTGCCGGTCTGATCATGACCGTTCTGGTGCTGACCGGCTTCCGCACCGCGGTGTTTGAAGCGGTCCCCGAGTCGCTCAAGACCGCAATCGTGGTCGGTATTGGCTTCTTCATTTCCTTTATCGGTCTGGTCGACTCCGGTATTATCCGCCGCATGCCCGACGCAGCTGGCACCACCGTTCCGGTGACCCTCGGCGCGGGCGGTCACCTGCTCGGCTGGCCCACCCTCGTCTTCCTCTTCGGCCTGTTCTTCACCATCGCCCTGTTCATCCGTAACGTGAAGGGTGCGATCCTGTGGGGCGTGCTTGCCTCCACTGCGCTGTCCCTGATTCTGGAGGCGGTTGTCCCCTCCGGTTCCGTGAAGGAGGCGGCGACCGGCTGGTCCCTGAACGTGCCTTCCCTGGCGGACATGAAGTTCACCACCCCGAACTTCTCCCTCATCGGTTCCGCTGACCTGTTCGGCGCATTCACCCACATCGGTCCGCTGGCTGCTTCGCTGCTGGTGTTCACCATTCTGCTGTCCGTGTTCTTCGACGCGATGGGCGTTTCGGTGGGTCTTGCCGCCGAGGCTGGCACCATGAAGGACGGCAAGGTTGAGGACATCGACAAGGTCCTGCTCGTGGACGCTTTCGGTTCCGTTGTCGGTGGTGGAGCGTCCGGTTCGGCGAACCAGATTTTCGTGGAATCCGCTACCGGTATTGGTGCGGGTGCACGCACCGGCTTTGCGAACATTGTGACCGGTGTGCTGTTCCTGCTGGCGATTTTCATTTCGCCGCTGGTCACCATCGTTCCTTTCGAGGCGGTTGCTCCGGCGCTGGTCGTGGTCGGCTTCCTGATGATCCGCCAGGCCGTGAATATTGACTGGACCGACTGGGGTCTGGGTATTCCGGCGTTCCTGACCATTATTTTCATGCCGCTGTCGTACTCGATTGCGAACGGTATTGGTGCCGGCTTCGTGGCGTACACTTTCATTCGCCTGGTGCAGGGCCGCGGTAAGGACGTGCACTGGCTGATGTACCTGGTGTCCGCGGTGTTCGTGATCTACTTCGGTATGGGCATCATTAACGGCTGGACTAGCTAAGTCCGCTAGCCCCGATAGTTAGCCTCATGGAGAGGCGTCAACAAAGAATGGCAGAATCGTTCCGGTTTCGGAATGATTCTGCCATTTCTTTATCTGCCCACCCGCACTCAGCATGTACGAGAGGCAAGGAAAGTGACGAGACTTAGCGGACGTCTCCATCCACGTAGAACCAGGCGCCGCCCACCTTCTCAAAGCGCGACAGCTCATGCATGCTGCCCTTCACCCGCTCCTCCGCAGGAACACCCGGCACCGAACGGTAATACGCAACGAACTCCACCGTACCGGACGCATCAAACGGGCCACCCGAAGCACCCAGAATATCCAGGCGATACCAGCGGATATCATCCTCCAACTCCAAGGCGGGCGGGCGAGTACTCGGATGCCAGCTCGCCAGCAGGTACGCCGCATCCCCTGTCGCAAACGCGGTAAAACGCGAGCGCATCAGCTGCTCCGGCGCGGGAGCAGTCAGCGTGCCGGAGGCGGCAAACTCGCCCAGGAACCTGCCGCAGCAGGCGCCGTACACCTCGCCGCTCGAGCAGGGGCAGCGGTCATCGTGGTTAAGTTCAACCTGGTTCAGTTCAGTCATGCCAACCAGTATAAAGAACGCGCCGCTTCAAGAAAGCCCGCATCAAGAAAGCACAGCGCAAAGAAACGCCCGCCCTGCCGGGGGTACAAATCCTCCAGCAGAACGGGCGTTCTTGTTTTCAATCGTTAAGTTTGAGCGAACCTACACGGTACGCTTCAGCGGCAACGCTTATTCAGCGATTGCGCGAGCCGGGGTGTCAGCAGCCGAAGGCTTGCCCACGTATGCGCCGCGGTACTTAGCAGCCGGGTGGGAGTCAGCAACCTTGGTGTGGCCCTTACCGAAGATGTTCTCACGCAGGGTGTTGCCTTCGTACTCGGTGCGGTAGCGGCCGCGCTTCTGCAGCTCGGGAACAACGTACTCGATGAAGTCCTCGAACGAACCCGGGGAGACGTGGTAAGCCAGGTTGATGCCGTCCAGGCCACCCTCGTCGATCCAACGCTCCAGCTCGTCAGCAACCTGAACCGGGTCACCAACAATGACCTCGCCCATGCCGCCGAGGGTGGTGTGCTCAGCGATGTCCTTGCGGGTCCACTTCTTGTCCTTCGCCTGCAGGGTGAAGGGGGTCAGGAAGGACTGAATCGACTCGGTCTGCACGTAGTTCAGGACCTCGTCCTCGTCGAACTGGGACAGGTCAACACCGGACCATCCGCCGACAATAGCCTGTGCAGAGTCGAGGTTCACGTACTTCTTGTACTCCTCGTACTTTGCCTTTGCCTTCTCCTCGGTCTCATCCACGATGACGGAGAGCATTGCGAGGATCTTGACGTCGTCGCGGCTACGGCCCTGCTCCTCGGCAGCGGCGCGAATACGGTCGGTCACAACGCGGGTCAGGTCCGGGCGCAGGGCGCTGATGAACACAGCCTCAGCGTGCTTACCGGAGAACTTCTGACCGCGGCTGGATGCGCCAGCCTGGAAGATCACGGGGGTGCGCTGCGGGCTCGGCTCGGTCAGGGAGATGCCGGGCACGGAGAAGTACTTGCCCTTGTGGCCAATCGGGTGGACCTTGGAGGGGTCAGCGTAGATGCCGCGCTCGCGATCCTTGATGACTGCGCCGTCTTCCCAGGAGCCTTCCCACAGCTTGTAGCAGACGTCCAGGAACTCGTCGGCGATTTCGTAGCGCTCGTCGTGCGGGATCTGGGTGGGCAGGCCCTGGTTCTCAGCAGCCGAAGGCAGGTAAGAGGTCACAACGTTGAAGCCGACGCGGCCCTCGGTGAGGTGGTCGAGGGAGGCGTAGCGGCGAGCCAGGGTGTAGGGCTGCTCGAAAGTAGCGGCAGCAGTCACGCCGAAGCCGAGGTGCTCGGTCACTGCAGCCATTGCAGAAATCTGGGTTGCGGGATCGTTCACGGGAACCTGAGCGGCACCCTCAATGGCGGGAGCGGCAGAGTTCTTGTACACGTCGTAGATGCCGACCACGTCAGCGATGAACACGGCGTCAAACAGGCCGCGCTCAAGGGTCTTAGCCAGGTCAGTCCAGTACTTGATGGTGTTGTACTCGGTTGCGCGGGAGCGCGGGTGACGCCAGAGGTCGAAGCTCTGGTGACCAATGCAGGTCATTTCGAATGCGTTAACTACGATGCGCTTCTTCTGCTCAGCCATCGATTTTCCTTTCGCGAATGATCGGGGACGATCGGGTTAGTGCCCTGCACCCCGCGCGCCGCCTCCTTCTTGCCTTCTGCGTTCGGTGGTGGCCTTCGTGCAGGTGGCGCGTTCGCGCCGTACTTGCCTCGTAACGTTGAGGCCAGATCATCATCTGGGGCACCCCGCTACGGGAGAGGGTTGCCGCCCGGCTAGCCAGAGCTTAGCGCCGGGACTCATGATCTCGTGGTTTGAGTGTACGGGGCGCACGGGAGGGAGGTCACGTTTGTGACGAAAAAATCTTTTTGTGACGTGGAACCGAAATATTTCGTGATAAATGCGAAATATACGGTCATAGAAATTCATACGCGCCCGCCGGGTTGATTGAGGCACGCCACAGCCCATAGGGTGGGAGAAGCAAACCATCCAGAGCGACTGAGAGACCTGGCTCCACGACGTCGCAGCAACCGGCACGGATTCTTCCGCCCCCGGTGCTAACGCCAGGAACGATGGAAGTGACATGACACTCAACAGTGCAGTAACTGACGTACCCACCAGTGAAAAGAACGGCCGCCGTGCCGTATCCACCGCCGCCGTCCCCTTGAGCTTTGAAGGCGTCGGACAATCTTTCCCCGTGCCCGGCGGAACCCACGAAGTTCTTCGCGGAGTCTCCTTCACCGCAGCCCCCGGCGAGATTATCTCCGTCATCGGCTCCTCCGGATGCGGCAAATCCACTCTCCTGCGTGCAGCAGCAGGCCTGAACCGCATCACCGCAGGTACCGTGCGTATCGGCGAGAAGGCAGTGACCGGCCTCGACCCCCGCGTAGCTATCGGCTTTCAGGAACCGCGCCTGCTCCCCTGGCGCACCGTCGCCGACAACGTGGCTCTCGGACTACCGCAGGGCACCAAAAAATCTGAAGGCGCAGCATCCGTAGCGCGCCTGCTCGACCTGGTCGGCCTGGGCGAATACGCAACCCACCGTCCCAAGGAAATTTCAGGCGGTATGGCTCAGCGCGTGTCCCTGGCGCGAGCGCTCGCACGCAACCCCGGCGTGCTGCTGCTCGACGAGCCCTTCGGTGCTCTGGACGCGCTGACCCGCATCAACATGCAGGATTTGCTGTTGGACGTGCACCGTCAAGACCCGACCACGATTCTGCTGGTCACCCACGATGTGGAAGAGGCGCTGTACCTCTCTGACCGGGTGATCGTCCTCGGTAAGGACACCCCGGAGGCGCCCGCCACCATCCAGCGCATTGTGACCGTTGACCGTTCTCACCCCCGTGACCGCGCCGATGCAGAGATCACGGCGCTGCGTAGCGAACTGTTGGCTGAGCTCGGCGTGGAAGATAACGCCTAAAGCCGCCACGAAACGCATTTCTCACACATCACATCATCATCTTCAGAAGCGAAAAGATTTCATCATGACTTACTCCCCGTCTCGCCGTACCGCCCTCAAGTCCCTTGCTGCAGCCGCCGCTTTTGCTACTCTGCTCAGCGCCTGCGCCGGTGAAGGTTCCGGTTCCGCTAACGCCTCCGGTGCTGCCGGTGGTGGCAATCAGAACACCGTGACCATTGACTACGCGACCTACAACCCGCTGTCCCTGATTATCCGCAAGAAGGGTTGGCTTGAGACCGCCCTCGCCGCCGAGGGTAAGAAGGTTGAGTGGGTCAAGTCGGCCGGTTCGAACAAGGCGAATGAGGCGCTGCGTAGCGGCAATATTGATGTTGGCTCGACCGCCGGTTCGGCGGCGCTGCTGGCACGCGCTAATGGCTCCCCCATCAAGGTCATTAGCCTCTACTCGCAGCCGGAATGGTCGGCTCTGGTGACCCGCAAGGATTCGGGCATCACCAAGGTTGCGGACCTGAAGGGTAAGACCGTTGCCGTGACCAAGGGTACCGACCCGTACTTCCTGCTGCTGCAGGCACTCAAGCAGGAGGGTATTTCCGCTTCGGACCTGACCATTCAGAACCTGCAGCATGCCGACGGCCGCACCGCCTTGGATAACGGTCAGGTCAACGCGTGGAGCGGCCTGGACCCGATCATGGCTGCCGCCGAGGTGGAAAGCGGCGACGTGCTCTTCTACCGCAACCTGAACTTCAACACCTACGGCTTCCTGAACGCGACCGAGAAGTTCATTCAGTCCAACCCGACCGCCGCACAGACCATCGTGGACGTGTACGAGTACGCTCGCGCCTGGGCTAAGAAGAACCCCGAAGAGGCTGTGAAGATTGTCGAGGAGGAGTCCGGCATTAAGCACGAGACCGCCCAGGTCGTCATGGAACGCACCCACCTGGATATCGACCCGGTTCCGGGCGCTAAGCAGGTTGAGGTTCTCAAGGGTGTCGGCCCGATTCTGGTGGAGTCCGGCGACGTTCCCTCCCAGTCCGACGTGGACAAGGCGCTGAACAGCATTGTGGACGACCAGTTCGCGAAGAAGGCTGACAGCGCAGCCGTCGAGAAGATCGCAAAGGTGGTTGAGAAGTAATGACCGCCGCAACGGTTACCGCCGCCTCCAGCGCTCGCGCTGAGCGTGCTGAGAAGCGTGCCTCTTCCGTGAAGCTGCCGTCGAACCCGTTCGCCGGTAAGCAGTACCTGGGCCTGATTCTTCCCCTGGCACTGATTGCCCTCTGGTACATTCTGAGCACGAACGGCGTGTTCACCCAGGTTCAGCTGCCCTCCCCCGACCGTGTGGTCAGCGCCGGTGTTGAGCTGGCGCAGCGCGGCGAATTGGGCCGCCACGTGGCGATTTCTACTCAGCGTGTGCTGATTGGTTTCGGTATTGGTGCCGTGCTCGGCCTGGTGCTGGGTGCGCTGATTGGCTTGTCTGCGCCGGTGCGTCTGATTGCCGCACCGACCATTGGTGCGCTGCGTGCCGTGCCGTCCCTGGCGTGGGTTCCGCTGCTTCTGCTGTGGATCGGTATCGGTGAGAATTCCAAGGTGACCCTGGTTGCTATTGGTGCATTCTTCCCGGTGTACACCACGGTTTCTGCGGCTCTGGCGCACGTTGACCCGAAGCTCGTGGAGGCGGCACGCGCCTTCGGCCTGAAGGGTCTGCGTCTGTTCACCACGGTTCAGCTTCCCGCGGTTCTGCCGTCGGTGGTTTCGGGTCTGCGTCTGGCGCTGGCTCAGGCGTGGCTGTTCCTGGTCGCCGCCGAGCTGCTGGGTGCGTCCATGGGTCTGGGCTACCTGCTGACCGACTCACAGAACAACGGCCGCACCGACCGCCTGCTGCTGGCTATTGTGGCGCTGGCGGTGCTCGGTAAGATTACCGACGCGCTGGTGGGTGTTTTCGAGCGCTGGGTGAAGGCGAAGTACCCCAGCAACTAACGCCACCAGCAATTAGCACCACAGCTAAACGCAACACTCAGCACGCGCTGAGTTTTAGGAGAGATGTCCGCCGCGTGGCTGCTCCCCGAAGGTGAGCTGATCATCGCTACGCGCCGGAGAAAGAAGTCGGCGGGGAAACCTGTCGCCTACTGAATGATGATGATGAACCCCGCCCCGCGCCCCACAGCAGTGAGCGCGGGGCGGGGTCTTTAAATATTTCGGAATATTACGAACCGGTACTCACCATGCCGAATATGACGGTCCCCTTTGCTTCCTGGCCCGGAGCGCGCTTTACTAAGAAGGCAAACCATCCAGAGCGACCGAGAGACCTGGCTCCGTGACGTCGCAGCAACCCCCTCGCCAACGCACACACAGACCCCACGGTCACACAGACAGCGGCACGGCAAGCAAGGGTGCTAATGCCAGCAACCGATGGGAGAATAATGGGACTGCCCACCCCCTACTCGTTCACCGACCCGCTGAACCCCACCCCGAACCCCGCCCTCGAATCTGACGAGGCACGCGTCGCGTTCTGGGAGAAGCAGGCGCAGCGCCTCACCTGGGCTGAGCCCTGGCACACCGCGCACCGCTTCGAGAAGCCGAAGTCCCTCGGCTTCGATGAGGAAGGCATCGAACAGTTCACGATCCCCGAAATTAAGTGGTTCGAGGGCGGTAAGCTCAACGTCGCCTACAACTGCGTAGACCGCCACGTGGAGGCGGGCCGCGGCGACAAGGTCGCCCTCTACTTCGAGGGTGAGCCCGGCGACCGTGAGGCCATCACCTACTCCGAATTGCAGCGCCGCATCGCGAAGGCAGCGAACGGTCTGCTGTCCCTGGGCGTGCGCAAGGGTGACCGTGTGGTCATCTACCTGCCCGTCATCCCCGAAACCATTATTTTCACTCTCGCCTGCGCGCGTATTGGCGCGATCCATTCCCTCGTCTTCGGTGGTTTCTCCGCTGAGGCGCTGAAGTTCCGTGTGGAAGACACCGGCGCGAAGGTTCTCATCACCACCGACGGTCAGAACCGCCGCGGCAAGGTCGTTCCCGTGAAGGTGAACGCCGACGAAGCATGCTCCGGTGAGAACAACATTGAGCATGTTATCGTGGTGGACCGCACCAGCGCCTCCGACCCGGTAGCGCACGCCGCTGTGCCGTGGACTGAGGGCCGCGACGTCTGGTACCACGACCTGGTTGACGACCAGCCGGACACCCACGCCTACGAACTGCATGACGCAGAGGATCCGCTGTTCATTATTTACACCTCCGGCACGACCGGTAAGCCCAAGGGCCTGGTGCACACGATGGGCGGCTACCTGGTGCAGACCGCGTACACTCACGCGCTGCTGTACGATCTGCTGCCGGATTACGTGGACGAGAACGGTGTGCTGCGCCCGGACGAGCTGTCGGCGGTCAACGACCCGGAAAAGGTTGAGTCCACCGTTCACTGGTGCACCGCCGACCTGGCGTGGGTTACCGCGCACACCTACGAAATTTACGGCCCGCTGGTCAACGGTGTGTCCGAGGTGATTTACGAGGGCACCCCGAACACCCCGCACTACGGCCGCCACTTTGAGGTTATCGAACGCTACGGCGTGACCAACTACTACACCGCCCCGACCCTGATTCGTTCCCTCATGGGTGCGTTCCCGAACGGCCCGGAGCCCGGCAAGTACGATTTCTCGACCGTGCGCCTGCTCGGCTCGGTGGGTGAATCCATTAACCCGGAGGCGTGGCGCTGGCTGCGCGAGCACGTGGGCGGCGGCACCGCGGCGTTCATCGACACCTGGTGGCAGTCCGAGACCGGTTCGACCGTATGCTCCCCGCGCCCGCACGACCCGGCATTCGCACCCGAGGGCACCTACCCGGAGGGCACCCCGCACTGCACTCCCCTGCCCGGTTGCGCTACCCGCGCCGTTCCCGGCGTGTCCACCCGCGTGGTGGATGAGCACGGCGACCCGGTCGAACCTGGCAAGCAGGGCTTCATCGTGGTCGATAAGATTGGCCCCTCGATGGCTCGTACCGTGTGGCAGAACCCGCAGCGTTTCCTGGATTCCTACTGGCGCCACTACGGCGAGCGCGGCTGGTTCCTGGCCGGCGACGGCGCGAAGGAAGACGAAGAGGGTAACGTGTACATCCTCGGCCGTATTGATGACGTGATTAACATTTCGGGGCACCGTCTGTCCACGATTGAGATTGAGTCAGCACTGGTGACTCACCCGGCTGTGGTTGAGGCTGGTGTCTGCCCCGTGGAGGATGAGCTGACCGGTCACCAGGCGGTCGCCTACGTGACGCTCACCGATGAGGGTAAGGACCTGACTGAGGATGAGCTGAAGGCGGCGCTGACCGCACACGTGCGTGAGCACATCGGCCCGATTGCTAAGCCGAAGGATGTTGTGGCGGTTGCCGATATCCCGAAGACCCGTTCGGGTAAGATTACTCGCCGTCTGCTCGGTGAGCTGTACCAGGGCCGTTCTTTGGGCGATGTTTCTTCGCTGCAGAATGAGGAGGCGCTGGGCCACATCGCGCAGGTGCTGGTGGATACCGGCCGCGTGAGCTAGGCCCTCTAGGCTCTGCTGCTGAGCTGAGCGCTGAGCTGAAAGCTGCATAGAGTAAAGGTGCGGATACCGAATGCTGATTCGGTATCCGCACCTTTTCATTTTATAGAGCCGACAAGGCTCTTTATCGGCGTTGCGCCGCCCAGCCAGCCTACTTAATCAGGCCCAGCGAACGAGCGTGTTCAGCGGTAATGCCGCTCGGCTCAATGTGCTCGGGGCCCTTGTCCTTCTCCGGGTTTTCGGTCGCCTGGAAGCGGATCATCTTCATATCGTTTGCGGCGCCCAGGTTCGTGATCATGCCGTCACCGTTGAGGTCCACGGACACCGGCTCGGTATCAATCTTGCCGTTGCCGTTGAAGTCAATCGGCTGGTTGGCGGGCTTGCCCTTGTACAGGAAGCCAGCCGCGCGAGGACCGAAGCCGCGCGCCTCGTACAGCTTCGCCTCGTTGAGCATGCGGTACTCGGCGGTGGAGTAGCCGAAGTAGCGGCTACCGTCAGCCATGGGCACGCCGGTGAGGGTGTACTGGTAGTTCATGACGCTGTAGTAGTTGGGCTTGTAGTTGATTTCGTCCCAGCCGCCGTGGCTCAGGGCGAGGTTGTGGCCGAGCTCGTGCACGAACACTGCCACGCGGATGTCGCTGGTTGCCTTGCCCCAGAAGTGCGGGCCGACGGTGACCATGAGGTTGCGGCCGCCGAAGTTAGCAATGCCGGAGGAGGTGCTGTTGTCGTAGTAATCGCCCCAGATGACGTAGTGGAAGGTGCCTTCGCGGGCGGGGTTGAACTTACCTTCGGTCGCCTTGATGCGGTGGAGTGCCTTGAACTCGCTGTCGAGTGCCTGGTAGCTGATTTCGTTGCCGCCGCCCAGGTTGTACTTGGCGCTGCGGGCGTCACCTGCGTCCAGGTGGATGTTCACGCCGTGGGTACCGTTGGGGTTGCGCAGGGGCAGGTCGGCGTAAATCTTGGTGATGCGGTCCAGTTCATCTTCGCTGGGCAGCAGGCCCGCCATGTAGTCCATCTCGACGAAGATGTCCTTGTGCTTGGGGTCTGCGCCCAGTGCGGGGAAGTCGACATCGATTTTGCCGTCGCCGTCGGCGTCATAGCCCTTCATCTCCCAGGTGTTGGGGATGCCGTCGCCGTCAATATCGGGGCTGTAGGCGTTTGCTGCGGGGGCTGCGATAGTGCCCAGGCAGAGCACTGCGAGGGAGGCAAGCGTGACGCGTGCGCTCTTCATAAATGCCATGTTGTGTTCCTTAAGTGTGTGGTGACCGGTGGTGTTTCTGTGGAGTTTTCCGGGAGGACGTTCTCCTCGGTTTCCATGATGCTCCCGTTTCACGCGTTAGGTGAGCTGGGTACCGTAATGTTCATACATTAAGGTAAAAGTTGAGATAATTTTGAAGATGATCTGAATTACATTAGAGTATCAGTAATTCAACTCACACGCATCACCACATTCTTCACAACAAGAGAGATTCTATGACTTCTTCCTCGAACACCACTAACGGTCTGAACCGCCGCGCACTCATCAAGGGTGCCGCATGGAGCACCCCCGTCATCGCAACCGCAGCGGCGGTACCCGCCTACGCGGCGTCCACCGATGCGCAGGAGACCCCGACCATGAGGTTCGGTGTCTTCACTCAGGCGTTCAACTCGAACCCCGCCAACGACTTTGATACCCGCTACGGCCTGGATTCCTACACCGTGCAGGTACCCAACATCACCGCAACCTCCACCACCCCGCAGAGCCGCGGCGGCGGCACTTTCACCCCCGGCGGTAGCGTCGGTGCAGGCCTGTACGGTGGTGCGGGCCTGTGGATTTCTGCACCCATCAACTCCAAGGGCGAGTTCCAGGGTAGCTCCTGGCTGTACCCTCATGCGCACCTGCAGGTGACCTTCGAGTTCACTTTCCCCACCGCCGCGGATGTCACCGACCCGCTGCTGTGGGACGTCGATAACGACGTTGAAATCCCGGCACTCGCTAAGAGCGAGGGCGGCGTGAAGACCAACAACCCCGCCGTGGCGGCGTTCAACGGCATCGCATACACTGCGAAGTTCTACGAGCCGACCATCGAGGACAACGTCTGGACCGGCGTACTGGACATCCGCACCTCCGACTACCTGGAAGCCACCGCGAAGGACGGCGTGAGCTACGCACAGGTGCTGGCTTCGCTGGTTCCGGTGTACTTCACCGAGGTGACCTCCAGCTACACCCTGACCACCACCGCTCAGATCACCAGCGGTAACGTCGCAATGCAGCTGACCGAAGGCGGCGAGTACACCTTCCAGGACCTGGCTGGTTTGCGCGCTTCGGCAACCATCAGCCGCTAACGCCACAGCAAGCAGAGAGGGGCCCGGCATCCATACTGGATGCCGGGCCCCTCTCTGCTTTAGGACTCAGCCTACCGGCTGCCGCCGAGGTAAATTGTCGCAAAAAGTAGTTCCCAAAAAAAGAGAACTGTATTACAATGTATATATAGTCTTTAGGAACGAGGTACCAACTATGGAAAACCTAGTAATTTCAGTCTTTAACACCGAAAGCGAAGCTTATCAGTCCTTTGCAGATTTGAAGGCTTTCCGCCAAACTCAGACGACCAAGGTTGCTCAAATCGCCCTGGTCAAAAATGAAAACGGTCATATCGTTGAAAAAGAACGCTATGATTTTGAAGATTCAACGACGGATGCAACCCTAAAAGGTGGCTTGCTCGGTGCAGTTATCGGGCTTTTGGGTGGTCCTATCGGCGTCTTGTTTGGTTATGGTATTGGTAGCCTCAATGGTTTGGTTGCTGGTGCTACCGTTGATACGGCAGAAGCTGGCCTGATTGACGTTGTTTCTCAAAAATTGACTAACGGTGAAACAGCCGTTGTTGCCTTGGTGCAAGAAGACAACGAAGCAGTCATCGATGCTTACTTCACCAAGTACGACACCCAAATCGTGCGTTGGGATGTAGCAACCGTCGTAGCCGAAATCGAAGCAGCTCTGCAAGTCCAAGAAGACCTCTACAACCAGGCGCGTGCACAGATGAAGGCTGAACGTAAAGCCGAACGCAAGGCTAAGCTTGAAGAATTCAAGGCGAATGTCAAAGCAAAGTTTGACAAATTGAAAGCGTAAGCACCCAAGCATCTCATAAAAAATAGGCTATCTACTTCTGGTAGATAGCCTATTTTTTTAAAAACTAGATTTTAGAAAGAGGAAGTGAGGATTTTGGCTCAAGATCTTGAACAAATCAAGGAAGACAATGGCAAAAATACCAAACTCAAGGTGGGGATTTTAGCCATCTCTCTTTCTCCAGGTGAATGTTAATGCCGGTGGTGCCGTTGGGGTTGCGCAGGGGAAGCTGGGCGAAAGATTCGGTGATACGGTCCAGCTCATCCTCGCTGGCGAGCAGGCCCGGCATGTAATCCATCTCCACGAAGATGTCCTTCTACAGCGGGTTATTGCGCTCTCACGAGGTTTCAACACCTCAGGGCAACAATAACCCGCTTCATCATACACAGAGTGCATATAGATTTTCTCCGGTATAGCACCATATCTCAGGTTTATGCACCGAATATGACGTAAAACGTTTTGATAAGCCTTCTACTTGGTGGTCTCCACCCCAGCGTTCTGCGCGGCAGCCTTCGCCTCGGAGGTCTTCATGGAGGCATAGAACAGGCACACGACGGCGCCCACCGCCGCGGCGACCAGGGGTAGCATCATGGAATCAGCCATTGCCACCGCGTAGGGTTCACGTAGAATCTGCGGAAGCACGCCTCCAGCAGCACCGTCGTGAGAGCCACCGCCCGCTGCGGCAGCCGGACCCAACGCGGACAGGTGCGAGGTAATCGCAGAAGCCATAATCGTCGTAATCGCAGCCGAACCCAGCACCGACGCCATCTGGCGGGTCTCGTTGTACACGCCCGAACCGGCACCGGCACGCTCAGGCGGCAGGTTACGGGTCGCAGACACCGACAGCGGACCCCAAATGCAGGAGTTCGCCGCACCCAGAATAATCATCGGACCAACCATCAGCCACAGGTTGCCTTCCGCAACCATCGTCGGGCGGAGCAGAGCAAAACCAACAACCATCAGCGTAAAACCAATTACCGCAATCCACTTCGGGTCGTTACGGTTCAGACGCGCACCCACCACCGGCGCCAATGCGCCCGAGAACAGCGCCATCGGGGCGGTCATCAGCGCAGCCTGAGTCGGGTCCAGACCCTCCACCTGCTGCAGGTACAGGGTCAGCGGGAACGCCATACTGATAGCAACCACGCCCATTGCCGCGATGGCCACATTCGACACCGAGAAGTTACGGTCACTGAACAGGCTCAACGGCACCAGCGGCTCCTTGCGGTTCACCGCCTGCCAACCAATAAACAGGCCCAGCACCAGAATGCCGGCAATAATCAGGCCCCACACGCTCACCGCAATACCGGTACCCAGGAACGAATCGGTCATGATGCCCCAGTTGTAGGTGGCGCCTTCCTGAATGCCGAAGACCAGCAGGAACAGTCCGACCGCCGACAGGACCACACCCAGCCAGTCGAAGCTGTGCTTCTTCTGCTCAAACACCGGCACGTTACGCCACGCCAAGAACAGACCGACCAGGCCAACCGGAATGTTGATAAAGAAAATCCAGCCCCAGCTGAGGGTATCCACCAGCACGCCACCCAGAATCGGGCCAACCAGCGAGGCGACACCCGCAGTCGCACCCCAAATACTCATCGCAACACCGCGCGCATTCGGCGGGAACATCAGCGTAATCAGAGACATGGTCTGCGGGGTCATCAGCGACGCACCCAGGCCCTGCACCACGCGGGCAGTAATCAGCGATTCAACGTTCGGTGCCAGACCACACCACAAGGAAGCAAGCGTAAAAATAGCCATACCGATCATGTACAGGTTCTTCTGACCGAAGCGGTCACCCATACGGCCGGTAATGAGCAGCGGCACCGCATACGCCAGCAGGTAGGCGCTCGTCACCCACATGCCCGCCGACAGCGACGCATCCAAATCCTGCAGCATGTGCGGCAGGGCGATGGTGACAATATTGCCGTCCACCAGAATCATGAAGAAGCCAACAACCAGGGACCAGAGAGCAGGCCAGGGCTTGTACGGTGCCTTCGCCGGGTTACCGACGAGAGGCGCTTTTTTAGGGCGTGAACTCAATGATCCTCCAGGGGATAGGTTGTATGCGGATAGATTGTCTGTGCGTTCAGCATTGCCGCTGAGTGAATGCCCCTAATGTTACTCCTTTTCAGGCCGCGGCTTCGGTTGCTTTACCCTTATTCAGCTCTTCACGGCGTGTGCGCGCGGCAACCAGGCGACAGGAACGCCGAACCCTCTAGACTGAAGCTATAGAAGGTATTAGAGCGCCACCTCCGGCGCTCACCCCCATCAGACCACCCTCAATGAGATGACCCCGGGAGGACCCATGGGTTTCTTTGATTTCTTCACCGACCGCACCCCAGCAGAACCCGCCGAAATCCGCCTCGTCGCTTTCGTCAGCGGCAAAGTGCAGGGTGTGGGTTTCCGCTGGTGGTGCGCCGGAACCGCCAAGCCCATGGGCCTGACCGGCTACGCCGAAAACCTCGACGACGGGCGTGTGAAAGTCGTTGCGGAAGGTACTGCCGCCTCCTGCGCTCGCCTGGTGGATGTGCTGCGCGGTGACGACACCGCCGGGCGGGTTGATGAGGTGCTCGTCGAGTGGGAGGAGCCGAGCGGCTCGTTCCGCGGCTTCGGCATTCGGTAGCTAGATAGGCTCCGAGCCTAGTGAGCTCCAGAGCCTAGTTTGCCCAGAGCGCCGCAAATTGCGCGCGGGTCATATCGGCGCGGCGCACCCGATGCTGGACCGGGTGACCGTTCTCATCGGGGCGGCCGGAGTTCGGGTCAATATCGTCATAGATGCCGGTGAAACCCGCTTTAACCGCGACTCGTTCGGAGGGTTCGTTACCCGCCAGGGCGGTCCAGCGGACGGTATCAAGACCCAGCCCGAGCGGGTCGAAAGCGTAGCCGAGGACGGCTCGTAGCGCCTCGGTCATGTAGCCCTTTCCGCGCACTTTCGGGGCGGCATAATAGCCCAGTTCGGCGCGGGTTCCGGGGCTTTCGGGGGTGCCCTCGGGCAGGCGCAATTCAATGGTCCCGGCAAACACGCCGGAGGCGTCAATCGCCCAGCGCTGAATCTGCCCGGCGGCAATCTGGCGGGCGGTGGTGAGCAGGTAGTCCTCGGCGTCCGCGCGCGTGTAGTTCAGCGGAATACGGGTGTAGCGGAGGGTTTCTTCGTCACGGCAGGATTCTACGATGTCGGGGATATCCGCCTCGCGCAGGTGGCGCAGGGTGAGGCGTTCGGTAATGAGTTCGGGCTGGTTGGGCTCTACATATTCGCTGTGTTCTGAGAAGTCACTGTGTTCTGAGAAGTCGCTGTGTTCGGGGGTCATGATTCGAGCTTAACCCCTGGGGTTTGTAGGTGGGATTTGCGCATGGAAATTTGCACGTGGAGATTTGTGCGGGGAAGAGCTTTTTGAACACCTCGGAATGTTCAGTGATGCATATCATAGTTAAACCTTCGGGTTTTAATCCAACATCACTTGATTATTATGAATTATTCATAATAAAATAGTTATCGAGCCCGCCCAATGGGCACCACTTAGAACAAGCGCCGCGCAACGAATCCGCGCGGCACAAAGCAGAAAGAAGAACACTATGGCAGTTCTGACCATCGGCGACCAGTTCCCCGCATACGAGCTCACCGGCGTTGTCCCCGGTAAGCTGGCTGACATCGAAGCAACCAAGCCCGAAGACTACTTCACCACCGTCTCCTCCGAGGGTCTGGACGAAGACACCTGGCGCGTCGTCTTCTTCTGGCCGAAGGACTTCACCTTCGTTTGCCCCACCGAGATTGCTGCATTCGGCAAGCTCGCTGACGAGTTCGAGGCACGCGACACCCAGGTGATCGGTGTTTCCGTTGACAACGAGTACACCCACTACGCATGGCGCCGCTCCCACGAAGAGCTCCTGGACCTGCCCATCGTCATGGCATCCGACCTCAAGCGCGAACTGACCGCAGCGCTGGGCATCCTGAACAAGGACGGCGTTGCAGACCGCGCAACCTTCATCATCGACCCCCACAACACCATCCAGTCGGTCTCCATTACCGCTGACTCCGTCGGCCGTAACACCGACGAGGTACTCCGCCAGCTGGACGCGCTGCAGTCCGACGAGCTGTGCGCATGCAACTGGAAGAAGGGTGCAGCAACCATCGACGCATTCAAGGAGATGAAGTAATCCATGAGCATCGATAACCTGCGTTCGGCTCTGCCTTCCTACGCGAAGGACATGAACCTCAACCTGTCCTCCCTGCCCCGCATTAGCTCTCTCACCGAGCAGCAGCTTTGGGGCGCGATCCTCGCAACCGCAGCAGCAACCAAGGTTGACTCTGTTGTTGTTGAGATTGCTGCAGAGGCTAAGGAGCACCTGAGCGACACCGCTTACGAGGCTGCTCTGGGTGCTGCATCCATCATGGGCATGAACAACATCTTCTACCGCACCCGTGGCTTCCTGAACGGTGCATACGATGACCAGCGCGCAAACCTGCGTATGCAGATCATCGGCAAGAACGGCGGCATTGAGAAGCTGGACTTCGAGATGTTCGCTCTGGCAGTGTCCGCAGTCAACGGCTGCTCCCACTGCGTTGAGGCTCACGAGCACACCCTGCGCGAAGAGGGCGCAACCAAGGAGCAGGTCAACGACCTGATCCGTATTGCTGCAACCCTCGGTGGCGTGGCACAGGGCATTCAGCTGGCTGAGGCACTGGGCTAAACCCACTAAGCGTTAGAGCTTACACAGAAGCGGCGCATCCACCCCTTTACGGGTCGGATGCGCCGCTTCCTCTATGTTCTCAAGCCCAGCAACGTGTTGGGTAGCAGTTTCTAAACTCCCCCAATTTGGCGCTATACAATGCCTGTATGCGGTACTGTATTTTGGACTCCACCAGCCCCCTTCCCAGCGTGGAAGAACTTACTGAGCTTTACGATTCTGTGGGCTGGAGTGCCTATACCAAAACACCCGAACGTCTCGTCCCGATGGTGGAAGGATCGCGGTATCTCTACACCGCACGAGAGGCAACCACGGACGGAACGGGACGGCTCGTCGGGCTAGTCCGCGCCGTCGGGGATGGACATTCTATCGCCTACATTCAGGACCTCCTAGTGCATCCGCACGCCCAACGACAGGGCGTTGGTTCTGCGCTTCTAAAGCGTGTCATTGAGGACTTTGACCGAGAAGACATTCGACAGCGACTCATTACTACCGACGTCGGTACTGAACACGCCGTTGCGCTCTACAAACGCTACGGTTACGCCCCCGTAGAGGCAGCAGGATGCATCACCCTTGCATGCTATCGATAAGGCAATATCTCATACGGCTCGACCCGTTCAGGCTAGCTGAGGCACTGGGCTAAACCCACTAAGCGTTAGAGCTTGAAACAAGCGGCGCGTCCACCCCTTTGCGGGTCGGATGCGCCGCTTTGTTTTAGCTACTTTTGTTTCAGCTGGTCGCCGAGTCCGCTCGCAGGGCGGCATCCCAGCCGCTCGCCAGGTGCGTCGCCGCGGCCACCAGAGCCACCAGATCCTCGGCGTACACCGGGGTCGAGCGCACGCCCGCACACCAGTCAATCGTGCCCAAACCCAGCCAGGGCTTACCGGGGAAGAACTCGCGCCGCAGCGCCACACGGCGCTTACCCAGGGCGCGGCGACCCGGCACGTACCCGCCGCGGCTGATGAACAGCGCCTCGCGGCCCTCGGACTCCACCAGCGCCTCCAGGGCCCTCAGTGCAGGAACCCAGCTCGGCTCCCCCATGCTCGCCAGGTCGGTCAGTTCGGGGTACTCGCTCTCGTGCTCCGCCACGCTCACGCCCAGAATGTACTGGTAGCGCACCTGCCCGAGCTCCTGCGGCAGGCCGCGGTCGGCGGTCTGAATCGTACCGCACAGGTGCCGAACGACCGGCTCACCCTCGGCGTTCACGCCGGCCAGAGGCTCGCCGTCCCGGTAGATTGCGGGGCCGTCCAGGTAGAGCCCCACCGCGCCGGTACCCGTGATGTTGGGGCGCACCGACCAGCTGGGAAGCGCCTCCTCCAGGCGGGGCACCACGCCCCGCAGGATTTCGAAAACTTCGTCACGCGATACCGTCACGGCGGCTCCTTTCACCTTACGCAGATAACGATTTGCGATGTGGCCCGGTCTATCAAACGACCGGGCCACATGCCTCTAGTATTCGTCTAGCTCCAGCTTAGCGAGCGCTCAGCTTACGGGAGGGTAGCCACACCATGAGCGCCGACAGCGCCGCACCGGCAAACATCATGACCGCCATGGACTCCACCGCATTCAGGGGGCTCAACGCCAACAGTAGCGAAGAAATGATGCCGCTACCGTACTGGAAAGAACCCAGCGCAAAAACAATCATGACAGAGCATTGGGGGTGGAGATTCACTCATTCTACGCCCATCTTTTAGCGCGCCCACAAGCTTCTCCGTTACGTCTCAGAGCTCGTCATGAGCACCTTTCAACTAGGAGCAGAGGCGGCGGCGGGTCTACAATAAATCGGTGCCAATTCAGGTACGCGCACAGGCAAACAGAGCCGGATGCAGTGATAACGTCGTCACCCGACCCCCCGTTGCGTACACTTCCCCTACCGGCACCCAGACACGCATCACGTACGCAGGAGAACGCCCATGCACGAGCTCTTTGACCCGAACCAGGTATTCCGCATCGTCGACATTGCCGCCGTTGTCGCTAACGGCCTGCTCGGCGGTGCTGTGGCGCGCGCCTTCCGATTCGACATTGTGGGCTTCCTACTGCTTGCGGTCGCCTGCGGCATGGGCGGCGGTATGATTCGCGACATCCTACTGAACTCCGGACTGCCCGTGGCACTCACCGACGGCGGCTACTGGGTGGGTGCTATCGTTTCTTCCATCCTTGCGTACAGCATCGATTTGAGTGCCCGCTGGGCGACCCGAACCATGCTCATCATTGACTTCATCGGTATGGGTGCGTGGGCGGCAACCGGCACCATTAAGTCCCTGAACTTGGGCCTGCACTGGCTGCCCGCTATTGCACTGGGTGTGACCACCGCGGTCGGTGGCGGCGTTATCCGTGACATTATGGTCAACCGCATTCCGGCGATTTTTGGCGGTAACTCCCTGTATGCGACAGTCGCGTTTGTGGGTGCCACCGAGACCGCCCTCGTGACGGGCCTGCTCCACCGCCCGAACCTTGCGATGGCACTGTCTATTTTCTTGTGTCTGGTGTTTGGTGTGCTCTCCCATATGAAGAATTGGCAGCTGCCGACTACCCCGGCTGAGCTGCGTGTGCCTCGCCCGCGTCTCTTCACTTTTGGTAAGCAGGAGGACCGTGCCGTTGCTAATGAGGGCTGGGCCCCTGGTGCTCCGCTCACTGAACAGCTTGAGGTGATTAATGCTGAGCAACTGGAGGAGTACCGCCGCTCTAAGGGTCTTTCAGAGTAAAAACCAATATATGCTGAATATAGAATATGGGATGGTTTCCGCTCGTCAGATGATTATCTGACCGGCAGAAGCCAGCCCATATTTACTATGTGCAGTACGGCTAAATCGTGTACTCGGTGCTGTCGTACACCGTCAAGAACTTACGGATACGCTCATCATCCGAAGCAAAGAAACCGGTCGGCTCCCCGTTATAACGCAGGGTACCGTTCTCCAGGAACACGATACGATCCGCAACCTTCTTCGCAAACGCCATATTGTGCGTCACGATGACCAGGGAGCGGCCCTCCTTCGCCAGCTGCATGAGCACGCGGATCACCTCCGCCTCCAGCTCGGGATCCAGCGCACTCGTCGGCTCATCAAAGAGCAGGTAGGAGGGTTCCAACGCCAAGGCGCGGGCAATCGCCACACGCTGCTGCTGACCACCAGAGAGAGCGTCCGGGTAGGAATCTACCTTGTCGGCAAGACCCACCTTCGCCAGCAGCTCGCGGGCACGCTCCTGCGCTTGCTGAGCGTTCAGGGTGCCGTTGAGGGTCGGGGCGAGCGCCACGTTCTTCAACGCCGTGTAGTTCGGAAACAGGTTGAACTGCTGGAACACCATCGCCGAACGGGAACGAATATCACGCACCTGCGCGTCGGTGAGCTTCTGACTGTAGTCCACCTGCGCGTCGTCAATGGTGAGCGTGCCGGACTGCGGGGTTTCCAGCAGGTTCAGGCAGCGCAGCAGAGTGGACTTACCGCTACCGGACGGGCCCAGAATAACCGTGGTCTCGCCGTCGGGGATGTCCAGGCTGATGTTCTTGAGCACCTGCGTATCGCCGAAGCTCTTCGACAGGGAATCAACGCTAAGCATTGTTGCTCCTTACGTAACGGTTGCTGTACTTCTCCAGCGCAGACTGCGCGGCGGTCAGCAGAGTGAAAATCACCAGGTAAATGATGGCGACCTCGGAGTACATTGCCAGCGGCTCGAAGGTGCGTGAAGCAATCTGCTTACCGGTCTGGAACAGGTCAACCATTGAAATGACCGACACCAGCGAGGTGCCCTTAATCAGGTCGATGAAGTTGTTACCCAGGTTCGGCAGCGCGATGCGCACCGCCTGCGGAATGACCACGTGGCGCAGGGTCTGCATGCGGGTGAAGTTCAGGGTTGCCGCCGCCTCAAACTGGCCGCGCGGAATGGCCGCCACCGCGGAGCGGAACGTCTCCGCCACGTACGCGCCGGTGTGCAGGCTCATCGTGATGATTGCGGCACTCCACACATCCAGAGCGATACCGACCTTCGGCAGGCCGTAGAAGACGATGAACAGCTGAACCAGCAGCGGGGTGCCGCGGAAGACCCAGATATACAGCCAGGCCAGCCAGTTCACCGGTGCAAAGCGGCTCGTGCGCGCGCCGGCGGAGATGATGCCCACCAGCAGCGCCAGCGCGAAGGAGATGAGCGATAGCGGAATGGTCACTGCCACCGTCGAGGTCAGCAGCTGCGGCAGTGATTCTGCCCAGAGGTTGAGGTAGCGTTCCATGCGCGGAACTCAGCTCCTTATGAGAGTGTTAGTTCTTCGGGGAGAGGTCTTCGCCCACGTACTTCTCGTAAATCGCCTTGATGTCACCGTTCTCCAGGTGCTTCTTCAGCGACTCGTCGATAGCGTTACGCAGGGCGTCCTGGCCCTTAGGCAGCAGGATGGAGGAGTTGCTACCGGTGCCCAGGTCACCGGAGAGCAGGCGCAGGTTAGCGTCCGGGTGCTCCTTCAAGTACTCGGCGAAGGACACGGAGTCGTTCGCGGTCATCTCTGCACGGCCCGAGAGGACCTGCTCGATAGCCTCGTCGAAACCGGAAACAACCACGATCGAGGCGCCCTTCGCCTCCACCATCTTGCGGAAGTTCGAGGTCTCAGACTGCGCCGAGGAGTGACCGGAAATCTCGCTCACGTTCTGCAGGGAAGAATCCTTCTTCACGGCGACCTTCGGCTCGGAGTACAGGTAGGGTACGGAGAAGTCGTACTTCTGCTTACGCTCGTCGGTTGCAGAAACGTTGTTGATGACGATGTCGTAGCGGTCAGCGTCCACGCCGGCGATCAGCGAATCCCAGGGGGTTTCGGTGAACTCTGCAGTCACGCCCAGGTCCTTAGCGACCAGGTCGATGATTTCCTTCTCGAAACCGACCAGGGCGCCGTTCGAGTCGTGGAAGGAGAAGGGGCGGTAGGTGCCCTCCAAGCCCACACGGATCTTGCCGGCAGACTTGATAGCCTCCAGCTTGTTGGTGCTGGATGCGGTGCTGCCGCTGGACGAACCGCACGCTGCGAGCAGTGCAGCCAGGCCGGTGAAGGCGGTGCCTGCGAGGACTGTGCGGCGGTTAATCATTGCGGACATAGTGTTCTTCTTTCGTGTGGTGGTTGATGCTCTTGTAGTTGCGGGTTGTCACCCTGCGGTAACCCGGGGGCATCGTGCGGTGTGCCCCTCTCTGCGGGTGCAACGCTGGCTATCCTACAGTTATTCCAGACCCGAGAGAATTCAACGTAATATTCCGTCACAATCTGTGAGAGAGGAAAACCCGGCGGTCGGTACGCGTGTGTGCTGTGTACCGGCCGCCGGGCTCCACACTAGGATACCGGCTTAGCACCCCAGAACATAGGGGTCAGGTTTACCTTAAAGCTGAACTGCTCTCGACAAGGGGCGATGCTACGCCCTCAATCTCGCCCACAACGCGCCGAATGCTCCACCGGGCACAGATTAGGGGCGCCCCGGGAATCACCCCGGGTACGCCCCCTCTCTTAGTCCAATGAGAACGCCAGCGTCATAATGCGAGGTGCCTGCGGGACTGTCGCTGTTTTCAGAAGATTTTCTGCGAACCTACGCCAATGTAGTAGCTCTCATTCTGCTTCACTAAAGCTTTTATCGCTTTCCAGGCCTCCCTCTGACGACAGGTGTTTCCCTGCAAAAGAGCAACATTGGCGAAGCTGACCAACATACCTTTCGGGTCCGCTTCGCGGAGGTCCTTAGCAAAAATTTTAGGCTTTGCAGAGGTATCAGTCGTTGGCATCATCCAGAGGCGAGAACCATGAGCTACACGGTTTCTCAGAGTGGTCAGAGACTTAAGACGGCCCTCAAAGTGCTTATGGTTCACCCCCATATACCCTGCGGTCTTTTTGTAGAGCAGCAACTTTTCAGAACCTCCAGACTCAGTGGAGGTTTCTGAAGCATAACTTTGGACCACTGCGTGGGAGAGAAGTCCCAAAGAAAACGAATCAACAATAGACCACAGGGGAAGCTCTTTTTGCATCATCTCTCGAAGCGCCTCAACATCTTCCCAGTCTTCCAAGCTTTCAGAGGGATTTTTAGAGGAACTTTTAGCGCAAGATTTCCACCACTCCTCAATACGCTCACGAACATACGGTTCACGGTATCGCAGGATATGCCGCATCATATCTTTGATAAGCGCATCTACTGGCCTGTCCTGATTTATGCAGATATATACATCCGGGTTGAGGTACTCATGGGGACTACGATAAGTACAGAATGCTTCCACCCATGCAGCTCGAATCGCCTGTTCGCTCTGCCTCATGTATCCGTACAGGAGGGAAGAGACCTCCACATCCATACGCACAATATCTAAAATATCTGAGATGTCTGGCTTCTCAGGCAGAAATCCCTCGCTCTTGTATTTGTTGTAATTACGAAAGTATCCCAGAAGGTAGTGGAAATTAGAGCATGCAAGCATGTCTCGGTCATCATCGCTCAGGGTCGTTCCCTGAGGAAAATACCTCTTAGCAACAAGGTATTCCTTCTGGTCCTCTATTGAAGGCAGAAATACGCACGATTCCTTGGGCAAAACCACTGCTCTCCTTACTCGGTTCGCCGTAGAACCGAACATAAAAAAGGACCCCCTCGAGATGCGCTTGAATCAGAGGCGGAGGGGGGACTGTTAGTACAACCATAACATTGAAGCTACACGCTCTCAAGGAATCTGGGCGTTTTCCCTGGTTATCTTCTGGTTGCTTATATCGCTACATCGTCCTTAATGAAGGAGGGGCGTACCCGGGAATCACCCCGGGTACGCCCCTCCTAGCACGCTGACAAGCGCCTAATTTTTGTAATTACAAGCTACGGTAGCCGCAGCTTACACAGCGCAGGCTACTTGGACAGCACCTGACGCTTCGAAGAAATCACGCCCGTATTGAAACCAGCCAGGTGCAGGCCACCGTGGAAACGCGCATGCTCAATCTTCACGCACTTATCCATCACCACATTCAGGCCGGCGGCCTCACCGATTGCGGCGGCCTCCTCGTTCCAGGAGCCCAGCTGCATCCAGACGGTCTTCGCGCCCAGGTCAACAGCCTCCTGCACCACGCCCTGCAGGTCCTCATTACGGCGGAAAATCTCCACCAGATCCGGGACCTCCGGCAGGTCCTGCAGCGACGGGTACACCGGCTGACCCAGCACAAGCTTGCCCTTCGCCGCCAGAATCGGGTTCACAAAGTACAGCTTGTACGGCGAAGCCGACTGCAGGTACGTCGCCACAAAGTAGGAGGCACGCGAAATCTTATCGCTCATACCCACAATCGCAATCGTGCGGGTATTACGCAGAATGTTCAGACGCTCAGGGGCGGAAGGACCCACCCAGGTACGCTTCTCAGTCATTACTTCTCCTCCTGAGTGGTAGTAGGCAGGGAGCAGGATGCGCCAGCAGCAGCCTCAGCGGCGGCAGCGTCCTCGGCGGCCTTAGCGGCGGCAACCGCCTCCTCAGCCTCCACAATCTTGTCTGCACTGGACTCGCCCACACGCTCACCGGCGTGGTTCAGGCCAGTCGCGTAAGTCAGCGCCTGGTCCAGGTCCCAAATGATGTCTTCGACGTCTTCCAGACCCACCGAGATACGGATCAGGTCCTCACCGACACCGCCAGCTTTAAGCTGCTCAGCGGTCAGCTGCTGGTGAGTGGTCGAACCCGGGTGCAGAACCAGGGTGCGGGCGTCACCAATGTTCGCCAGGTGGCTTGCCAGCTGCAGCGCACCAATGAACTCGCCACCAACCAGACGGCCGGAAGCCTTCTCAGTCGCCTTCACACCGAAGGAGAACACGGAACCAACACCCAGCGGCAGCAGCTTCTTCGCACGCTCGTAGTGCGGGTGGTCTTCCAGGCCAGCGTAGTTCACGTAGGCGATACGCTCGTCCTCAACCAGCCAGTTGACGACCTGCTTAGCGTTGGCGAGGTGCGCATCCATGCGCTGCGGCAGAGTCTCAACACCCTGCAGCAGGTTGAACGCGGACTGCGGGCTCAGCGACGGACCGAAGTCACGCAGCTGCTCAGAACGCAGCTTAGTCAGGAAACCGAACTCACCGAAGTTACCCCACCAGGACACGCCGTTGTAGGAGGGAACCGGCTCGGTCATGGACGGGAAGTTGCCGTTACCCCAGTTGAAACGACCGGACTCGACGACGATACCGCCGAGGGTGGTGCCGTGACCGCCCAGGAACTTAGTTGCCGAGTGGATGACAATGTCCGCGCCGTGCTCGATGGGGCGGATCAGGTAGGGGGTGGACAGGGTTGCGTCCACGACCAGGGGGATGCCCGCCTCGTGGGCGACCTCTGCAAGGCCTTCCAGGTCGGCAACCTCACCGGAGGGGTTCGCCACGATCTCGGTGTAGATCGCCTTGGTGTTCTCGGTCAGCGCCGCCTTGTAGTCGGCGGGGTCGGTGCCGGGCACGAAGGTGGTCTCAATGCCGAAGCGGCGCAGAGACACGTCCAGCTGGGTGACGGTGCCGCCGTACAGCTGGGAAGATGCCACAATGTGGTCGCCCTGCTGGCACAGAGCCGCGAAGGTGATGAACTCGGCAGCCATGCCGGATGCGGTCGCTACCGCACCGATACCGCCTTCGAGGGAGGCGATGCGCTCCTCCAGCGCGGCGACGGTGGGGTTGGACAGACGCGAGTAGATGTTGCCGTACTTCTGCAGGGAGAAGAGGTTCGCCGCGTCGTCAGCGTCCTTGAAGACGAAGGAGGTGGTCTGGTAGATGGGGACCGCGCGGGATCCGTGCTCGGCGTCGGGGGTGCCGCCCGCGTGTAGTGCGCGGGTTCGGAAGCCGAAAGTGTGTTCAGCCATTGGTTTGCTCCTGGTGTATCTGCCCGCCGGGGATGGGCGGGGAGTCGATAGTGGCTCGACTTTATACTGTGCCACCGTCACGGGGGCGCACCAAGTGCGGGTACCTATGTGTCGTTTATTGCGGATTATGACGGGGCATCATATCAGCTGTCATAACAGAAGTTGTTATGACGGCTGTTATGATGCGCGCTCAATCAGCGCCGGCAAAATACCCGGTTTTAGCTTGCAAATCCGGGGTTTTCAAGGTTCAAGGCGCGAGGAAAATATCGCATCATAACAACATTATCGCAGGATCATAACAACTTCATAACAGAAATTGTTATGATGCTGTTATGACGTTGCTATGACGTTCACCAAGAAGTAGCCATCGGGAGCATGCATGGAAACAAACACCGCCGAACTCATCAAAAACCTACGCCATAACCGGGCTGAAAACGGGCGGGTAGAAGTCAAAGCTGCCGCTGGCGGGTTCCCTAAGTCCGTTCTTGAAACCGTTAGCGCCTTCGCTAACGGCGACGGTGGCACCATCCTTCTTGGCCTGACCGACCCGGCAGAGGGTCTGCAACCGGTTGAAGGTTTCAATGCACAGGCAGTCCACGACGCATCCGTTGAGGCAATCCGTTCCAAGATCACGCCTCGACCCCCGGTAGATATTCAAATTGAGGCGGCAGATGAGCAGCACCGTATCGTGCGCATCGACGTACTCCCCGGCGACCCGACGCAGAAGCCCTACTACATCGAAACACACGGCATGTACAACGGCTCCTACCAGCGCGTCGGCGAGGCCGATATTCGCCTCACCAAGTACGAGATTGACCGCCTCCTAGAGAACCGCAGTCAGCCCCGCTACGACGAGGAACTCGTCAGCGAGGCAAGCTTCAAGGACCTCTCACCCACCCTCGTCAGCGCCTACGTTGCCCGCCTCCGCGAAGAACAGCCTCGCGTTTTTGCGGCGCTTTCTGACCGTGAGGTTCTTCTGCAGGCACGCATTCTGCGCATCGATTCTGAGGGTCGAGAAGTGCCCACTCTTGGGGCGCTTCTCGCCATGGGCTCCTACCCGCAGGCGTTCTTCCCGCAGCTGATGATGAGCGTCGTTGTTCTTCCCGGTGAAGAACTCGGTGAGGTCACCGAGGACGGTCGACGTTTCCTAGACAATCACAGCTGTACCGGGCCTATCCCCTCCATGCTGGATGAAGCGATGGGCGTTTTGGTTCGCAATATGCGCAAAACGTCCACGATGGAGGGTCTCAACAGCAGCGGTATCGGGCGGGTTGAGCGCTACGAGTATCCGCTGGAGGCTATCCGTGAGCTCCTGGTTAACGCCCTCATGCACCGCGACTACTCGCCGGGTGCGCGCGGCTCGCAGGTGCAGGTTGAGCTCTACACCAACCGCCTGGTGGTGCGTAGCCCGGGTGGTATTTACGGTGCCGTGACTATCCGAGATTTTGGTCAGCCCGGTGTTTCTTCAACCCGCAATAGCTACCTGGCGAGCATTCTGACTGACCTGCCCGACCCGGCGACGGGGCGTTTGATTGCGGAGAACAGGGCTTCGGGTATTCCCACGGTTCTGCGCGCGCTGAAGGAGGCGGGTCTGCCCGCTCCCCAGTTTGCTGACCGTCTACTCTATGTGCAGGTCACTCTGATGCAACCCCCACAGGATGTGTCTTCTACGGAACAGAAGACCACACCTGAGGATAAGACTCAGCAAGCAACCCATTCCACGGGCAAAGATTCAGCCGACGCCGTCGAACCGACGGGAGTCGACGTGTCGCTTGATGGTCTCAGCGAACGCCAGGCTGGTATTGTGCGCGGCCTGCGCGCACAGGGCGAGGCTGTTTCCACGGCGTATATCCAAGAACATTGGGGTCGGGGCGCTTCACGTACCTCCATTACGAATGACCTGCGCAGTCTTGTGGAGGCGAAGCTGATTGTCCCGACGGCTCCGCCGCGTAGTAAGAACCGTAAGTATCGCGCTGCTTAGAAGTGCCCGATAAAAGGTACACAAAAAGGGGAGGGAAATAGAGCGGTTATTCTCTATTTCCCTCCCCTGCGGCTACTCAGCCAAGACCTTACTTAGCCGCAGGCCCACTCAAAGACGACCTGCGAGAAATCGCGGGCGGCAAGCGTCTCCGGAGTAATCAGCCAGTTCGCCGCACCGGCATCACCCCACATGATCTCGATTTCTTCGTCTTCGTTCTCCTCGTTCTCCGACTCGGAGACGATAGTCAGCAGGTTCACCGTGTGGCCGCGCAGCTCCTTGAACTCGTCACGCGGGTCATTCTGCACGAAGTACGGGTATCCGCCCACGTGGGAGTACTCTTCATCCGACTCGAAGGGGTCCGTCAGCTCGTAGATAGCTTCGCGGCGAGGCTGGTTCTTATACGGGTTTTTGTGCGCCTCGGGCAGCAACTCATCCGGGTAGGTTTCATCCCATTTCTTGCCAAAGAGGTCATAGTAGTCGTAGCCGGATGCGGTCACACCCTGCTCACGCACCTCAAAGGTCATGCCGTACTCAATTTCGAGCGGGCCGCTCTCACAGTCGAAACCGCCAATGGGCCAACCGCCTTCGTCCCAGTCCACGTTCGGGAACGGGGCGTCCGGGTTCGGTTCGCCCAACGTCTCGTAGTAGACGACGCGGTGATTCTTCTGAGAGAGCGGGTTCTCGTAGTCGTAACCCCACAGGCATTCTTCGTCGTTCGGGTCCATCCAGAACTGCAGCAGACCGGTGGCGGGGTACAGGTCGTTTTCGGGCAGGTCAGCGCAGTTAATCTGCGCAATCATACCCAGCGGCTCACCCTTCTCATTGGTCGGTGCGGACTCGCCAGCGGGCAGGTAGGGGCGGCCACCAAACTTGGAGGCAGTCTGCGGCAAGGGATCGGCGGGAACGAAGGGCTTCAGCGCGATAGCCTTCTTGCGGGCACCCTCCTGGTTGAGCAGGTCGATAACGTGCTTCGCCTGCTTCTCGATGTCCTTGAACGGCTTGTTGTCGAGCATTTTAGAGTCTCCTCATTGATGATGTGAAAGTAATACGGTGTCTAGCTGCAAGCCCACTCAAAGACGACCTGCGAGAAGTCGCGGGCGGCAAGTGCCTCCGGGGTAATCAGCCAGTTCGCTGCACCGGCATCACTCCATATCACGTACACGTCCTCCTCAGCATCCTCGCCCCACTCCGACTCGATAGTCAGCAGGTTCACCGAGTGGCCGCGCAGCTCCTCAAACTCATCGCGCGGGTCACCCTGCGCGAACGAAGGGTAGCCGCCAATATACGAGTAATCCCTCTCCTCCGATTCGAAGGGCTCCAGCAGGTTGTAGGAGGCGTTATCGCGTGCGTTCGGGTTCTCGGGAAGCTTCTGGTCCGGGTACATTTCATCCCAGGCATCAGCGAACTGGTCGTAGATTTCGAGGCCACCGTCCAGGAAGCTCTGTTCCCAGGTCTCGAAGGCAAGTGCGTACTCGGTGGTCGCCTCAGAAACGTCCTCGCCCTCGGGGCCCAGAGGCCAATCGTATTTATCCCAATTCACGGTCGGGAAGGGGGCATCCGGGTTCGGCTCATCCAACGTCTCGTAGTAGACCACGCGGTGGTTTTTCTGCGAGAGCGGGTTCTTGTAGTCGTAACCCCACATGCACTTTTCGTCGTTGGGGTTAATCCAGAACTGCAGCAGACCGGTTGCCGGGTAGATGTCGTTTTCAGGCAGGTCAGCGCAGTTAATCTGCGCAATCATGCCCAACGGCTCACCCTTCTCATTGGTCGGCGCGGACTCGCCCGCGGGCAGGTACGGTCGGCCACCAAACTTGGATGCGGTCTGCGGCAGCGGGGCGTCGGGGCGGGTTACCTTCAGGCGGATTGCCTGCTTGTGGGCGCCACGCTCGTTGAGCGCGTCGATGACGCGGCGTGCCTGCGCCAGGGTCTCTTCGGAGGGCTTGTTCTTCGGCATTGTGTGCTCGTTTCGTCGGTGAATTAATCGGTGTGTAAGGTTCGGTGTGTCGGGCGCGGGGCTACGGTACCGCTGCGCCTTCTACCCCCATTAGACCCTATTTCGGGCGGGCGCGCACCAATTCCGGTCACGAGTGCATCCGGCGGCGACAATCAGGTGCGAAAGCAGGTGCCAAGCGTGCAGAAAGCCCCGCCTCCTCACCCTCATACGCGGGCATGAGAGGTAAGAAGCGGGGCTTCCCGGCGAATCTCTACGAATCTCTACGAGAGGCTAGAACCTTTAGAGTGCCTTCTCGATGGTCTCCAGAACACCAAGCGCGGCAGCCGGGCCAGCGTTCAGGAAGAACATGTCAGAATCCACGCTGTGCGCGTGCTTCTCGGTAACAGCCTTGAGGGTGCTCCACAGCGCCTCACCGGTCAGCTTGGACTCGTCGCCGCCCTGCACACCGTAGAACAGGTAGTCGCCGTCAGCCTGGTCAAGCTGCTCGGAGCTCAAGTCGATGGAGGTCTTCTCAACCTGCGCAGCTGCGGGACGTGCCAGGGACGCATCCGCGCAGATGGAGCCCACGAACGAGGACTTCGCGAAGATGCGGGTGCGGTCAGCGGAAGCGTACAGGAAGGAGAAGGTCTTCTCACTGCCAGCCTTCTGACCGACCGACTTCGCCTTGGTGTTGTACTCCTCCATGAGCTTCTCAGCCTTCTCGGTGGTGCCCAGCGCGGCGGCAATCAGCAGGAAGTCCTGCTTCCAGTTGATGCCGGTTCCCTCGGTGACCACGGTCGGCGCGATCTTGGCGAGGGACTCGTACAGCTCGTCCTTCTTGTTGGTGTTGTTAATGAGGATCAGGTCGGGTTTGAGGTTTGCGATGGCCTCAACGTCCGGGTCGGTGCGCTTACCGACCTTGGCAATCTTGTCGAGCTCTGCGGACTTATTGGAGAACTTGGTCTTCAGGTAGGTGGGGACCAGGTCGGCGTCGCCTGCGGTTGCCGCGCCGACGGGCACGACGCCCAGGGAGAGCACGCCGTCGAGCTGACCGGTGGAGAGAATCACGACCTTGGAGGGTGCGGATTTGATGGTGGTTTCACCGCGGAAGTGCTTGACGGTACGGGGGAATTCGCCGTCAACGGTGGTGGTGCCCATGCCGGAGGGCAGGGCGGAGGGTGCCACCTTCTTACCGGTCGCAGAAGCAGACGCGGAGGAAGAGCCGGAAGTGTTGGAGGAGCCGCATGCCGCCAGGGCGAGGGCACCGAAGGAACCGAGTGCGAGTGCGCCGAAGGAGCGGCGGGTGATCTTGTTCGTCATATTTGCCATATTATTAGGATAACCTCATATATGCATATGCGATACTTAATACTTATCTATTGATACGTTAAGCATCCTCCGTCCGCACGGGAGCACACCGCTCCCCCACCACCTCCAAAGCCTATGACACCACAGACCTCCCCCTCTTCCGGACCCGCCGTTAGCGCTGCTTCCCTGGCGAAAATTCGTGCCCTCTCCGCTTCTTCGGACGCCGTATCTGGCGCCTCCTCTGGCGGTCAGGGTGGCAAGTCTATCTCGCGTCTGGCGGTTGCGCTCATTATTGGCGGCGTTCTGCTAGTGCTGCTTTGCGCCCTGTCGTTTACGGTGGGTTCGCGCCTGTTCACCCTGGACCGCTCCATTGACGGTTTCCTCCACCCGGAGGCGAACACCATCGAGTCGAAGCTGATTTGGGCGAAGCGTGCCCCGCGTACCGCCGCGGCGTTGCTGGTGGGTGCCGCGTTGGCGGTGTCGGGTGTGCTCATGCAGGCGTTGAGCCGTAACCCGCTGGCTGAGCCGGGTCTGCTGGGTGTGAACTCGGGTGCTGCCGCCTCCGTGGTGGTCGGTGTGGGCGTTTTTGGGGTGTCGTCCCCGTTCGTTCAGCTCTGGCTGGCGCTGGCCGGTTCGGGTCTGGCGGCGGCGCTGGTGTTCGTCATGGGCCTGGTGGATTCTAAACCGAACCTGGATTCGACGGCGCGTCTGGTGCTGACGGGTGT
The DNA here is from genome assembly GCF_001812205.1 of Rothia sp. HMSC069C10. Lineage (NCBI taxonomy): Bacteria > Bacillati > Actinomycetota > Actinomycetes > Micrococcales > Micrococcaceae > Rothia > Rothia sp. HMSC069C10. The sequence continues at coordinate 3,972 of NZ_KV808282.1, read as the reverse complement.
GGCGGTGAATGCCTGCCTGGGCACGATTACCGGCATTATCACGATGTTTAATTCGAAGGCTTTTGATTCGCACCGTTTCTGGGTGGTGGGTTCGCTGGAGAACCGCACCTTTGAGCAGGTGCTGTCTGCGCTGCCCTTTGTGGCGTTGGGTTTGGTGCTGTCGTTCATGCTGATTGGTCCTCTGCGTGCCCTGGCACTTGGAGAGGATGCGGCAGCCGGCCTGGGTGTGCCGGTGACAATGGTGCGTGGCGCGACGATTATTGCGATCATGGCACTGTGTGGTGCGGCGACTGCGGTTGCGGGCCCGATTGGTTTTGTGGGCCTGGTCGTGCCGCATGTGGTGCGTCTGCTGGTGGGTTCCGATATTGCGCGTGTGCTGCCGCTGTCGCTGGTGTACGGCCCGGTGTTGGTACTTGCCTCCGATATTTTGGGTCGCGTTCTGGTGATGCCGAGTGAGCTTGAGGTGGGTATTGTGACCGCCTTTATTGGTGCCCCGGTGCTAATGGTTCTGGTGCTGCGATTGAGTACGGGTGCGCGCGGTGCGAAGAAGGGCCGCATGGGTGCGAAGGCGCAGGCGCACGATGAGTCGGGTCCGGCTCATGTGTCGGAGCACGGTCCGCATCGTGCTCAGCGCCCTGTTGCACGTGGTTCGTCTGGTTCGACTGGCGTATCTGGTTCGTAGGTCCCGGTTTCTGAGAGGTTTTATTGTGAGCGTTGTGTCTCGTTCTGTAGCCGGGTCTGCTGTTGCCGGGTCTGTGCGTATCCCGGGGCGTTACCGCACCCCTATTCCGCGTACCCTGCTGGTGGTGGCGGTGCTTGTGGTGGCGGCGGTCGCCTCCCTGGTGTTTGGTAGTTATCAGATGAGCCCTGATCAGGTGTTTCGCCTGATTTTTCAGGGTGAGGGCACGGAGATTGAGCGTCAGCTGGTGTTGAATCAGCGTCTGCCGCGTATGCTTGCCGCCGTGGTGGTGGGTGCGGCTTTGGGCTTGTCGGGCGCTATTTTTCAGTCGGTTTCGCGTAATGCTCTGGGTTCGCCGGATATTATCGGTTTCACGGTGGGTTCGGCGACCGGTGCCCTGTCTGTGGTGCTGATTGGGTCGTTGAGTTCTACCGGCGTGGGTATGGGCATGGGCGCTATTATTGGCGGTTTTGCGACGGCGGCTGTGGTGATGCTTCTGGCGGGTGTGCGCGGTGGCGCGACGATGGGTCAGAAGATGGTGCTGATTGGTATTGCGGTGAGTGCGATGCTCAGTTCCGTAAATGATTACCTGATTACGCGCGGTGATTTGGAGAAGGCGGAGGCGGCGAAGACCTGGCAGCACGGTTCGCTGAATGCGCTGTCGTGGAATCAGATGTCGGTGCAGGCAGTGCTGCTGCTGGTGGCTATTCCGCTGGTGCTGATGCTGACGCATCGCCTGCGCGTCTTGGAGCTCGGCGACGATTTGGCAGCGGGTTTGGGTCTGCCGGTGAAGAGGACCGTGAACATGCTGGTGGCGGCCGCCGTACTCCTGGTGGCTGTGGCGATTTCTGTTGCCGGCCCGATTGGTTTCTTGGCGCTGGTTGCCCCGCAGATTGCGCGCCGCCTGTGGAACACTCCGGGTATGGCGATGTGGCATTCGGCGTTGCTGGGTTCGGTAATTTTGGTGCTGGCTGATTTTGTGTCGGCTCGTGCGTTGGCGCCGTTCCAGATTCCGGTGGGCCTGGTGACGGGCGCGTTGGGTGGCGTGTATATGCTGTGGTTGCTGTACCGTCAGCGCTAGTTGCGCCGTCTTACTCCGTATGAGTGACCGGGTGTTCCCCACTGTGGGGGCACCCGGTTTTCTCTGTTTCACGGGGCTTCACGGGCGGTTTCACCGGGTTTCACGGGTGGTTTCAGAATTTTTCGGAATTTTCCCAGTTTTACCCCGGGGTAGATTAAAAACTGCTTATCGTGTCAGGGGTCGCTCATAGAGTGTAGGTGTTGGAAGGGACGATCCTTCCGACCGGGCACGCCGTCTCCTGCGGTGTTGCCGCTAGGTTGATTCAGCATCTACGGAAGGAACGGTCATGGAAAACACCACTCACGAGAGCCAGTACGCAAACGCAGAGATTTCCTGCACCGCCGATGAGCAGCTGTGCCGTGATGCAGAGTTTAACCTGCTGATGCAGGCGGGCACCATCGTCCGTATGGAGCGTTTCAACGTGGAGGAGCTCCGCGGCGTTCTGGAGCAGCTGGTGGCTGACGGTTCGTGCTTCCGCACCGCGCCGGCCTCTTCGACCATGGGCCGCGTGATGCGTCACCTGACTCAGGGTGCTTCCGGTTACGAGGTGAACCTGGCTGAGCTGCGTGCAGCGGCACAGAACGCTCTGCTGTTCGTGTTCCCCCTGGAAAAGGACCTGGAGATGTGCCTGCGCTTTGAGCGTGTGCAGGGTACCGGCCTGGCGCTAACTCGCCTGGGCGTGAGCCCGGTCAATGGTGACCTGTGGACTCAGCACTGGGCGATGCGCGCGCTGGAGTGCACCGGCGGCGTGTTTGCGGTGGAGTCCGCTCCAGGTGCCTGCAATTTTGAGCTGCGCCGCGAGATGTTCTACGCGATGCTGTCGCTGGTTCACTTGTCGACTTTGGGTCTGTCGGCTGAGCCGGAGGACTTCTACATGTTTGCCGATTCGGAGGCTGTGTGTAAGAAGTTCAAGCGTGAGCGTCGCGATTGCCGCCGCGCAATGCGCGCACAGTACGACCGCGCCGCGTAAGGCATGTGTGTATGCCCTACGCGGCATACGCGTTTAAAGGCCTAGCCAGTGGCGTTTTGTGGACTGTTAGAGCCACTTATTCTTCTTGAAGAACCAGTAGAGGAGCAGACAGGAGACCAGCATCAGCAGCAGGGCCGCCGGGTAGCCGAACTCCCACTTGAGCTCGGGCATGACCTCAAAGTTCATGCCGTACACCGAGCCAACAATGGTGGGCACCATGAGTAGCGCCGCATAGGCGGAAATTTTCTTGGTGTCGTCGTTCTGTTGCTGACCGAGCAGGGTGTCGTGCACGCGCAGGGCGTTTTCGAGGGAGCTACGAAGATCCTCAAGGCGTTCCTTCGTGTGCACCACGTGGTCGAGCACATTACGGAACTGGCGGGCAAGTTCCACGGCCTCGTCTTCAACCTCGCCCTGGCTCGCGCCCGGGTAGGGGGACGGGTCGAGCGCGCCGGTGCGTAGGCCTTCAATGATGCGACCCATCATCGGTTCGAGGGGTCGGCAGGCTCGCTGAAAGTCAATCACCTGGTTGAGTAGCTCGTATATGCGCTGCGCCAGGGAGTTGGCGTCTTGGCGGTCGTGCGCGGAGAACAGGATGTCTTCAATCTCGTCGTTGTCGTTCTCGAGTCCCTCGAGCACGGGGGCGTACCTGTCGACGGTGCTGTCGAGGATGCGGTGCAGCAGTCGGGCGGGGGATGCATCGGGGGTGGCGTAGAGCAGGTTGAACTTGTCGTTGATGCGCTGTTCGTCGCGAACGAGTGCGAGGGTGTAGCGGGGGCCGGTGAAGAGGTGCAGTTCGCTGAGGCGCACTTCTTCTTCTTTGTCGAGGTAGATGGCGGGGCGGATGACGGTGAAGAGGGAGTCGCCGTATCGTTCTAGTTTGGCGCGCTGGTGGCCTCGTCCGGCGTCTTCGATGGCGAGTTCGTGCAGGTTGAAGGTTTTTTGCAGGGCGTGTAGTTCGTGGATGTCGGGGTTGGCGTATCCGAGGGCTACGGCGGTGTTCTCGTCCGCGTAGGCGCGGAGGGTTTCTTCCTCGGTGGCACCCAGCTGAGGGCGGTCCGAGCTCGGGTAGATAGCTCCGGTGATATAGGACATCGTTTTTCTCCTCTGAACGCTTTGGCGCCACGTGTGTGGGCGCTCTTTCCAGCATACGGCACACGCCCCGCCTGGTCATGTGCACCGCGTGTGCACCTGGCATGGAAAAGCCCCCGGAAGGCACTGAACTGCGCCCCGAAACTTGGACGC